>DATGSL010000078.1:0-10323 GCA_035302665.1 Opitutales bacterium
TAAAGATCCGTCAGGCTCGAAGCAGTATCCCGATACGTCTCCAAAAGATCAATCAGTTGCATAAGGTGATCCTGAATATCGCGGTAATAGGTCTTGAGATCCGAATGAATGAACCCCGATTCGTCGCGATAGAGTTGATCGATCAGCTCCCGTATCGGCCAAAGCGCGCGCCGCTGAAGCGACAGATCGCGCTTCATTGAAAAAAGCTTTTGCTGACTGCGGGCGCTCGGGTTTTCGAGAATCTCGACCTCCATTTCGTCCATCGCATTTCCATACGCTTCCAAAATCGGAAAAATATGGTCGACGATCGAATCGAGCAACGCATAGAGCAGATAATCAGCCTGGTAAGTGCGAAAACGCCCGCTGTTTTTCTCCAGCCGCTTCCGCACAGGATCGAAAACGTCGCCGGCTGCTTCCTGAAACGTGATCAAGGTATCTTCGAAAAGGAAAAAACTGATCTGCTCATTCTTCAGCTTATCATCAGCCACCAGAAGTTGACGGGCGATGATGATCATATGGTCTTCAAAAACCTCCAGTTTCGGCCGTTGATAAATATGAATCACGTCTTCAGCCAAAAGCGTGTGCACCCCAAAATGTTTGCAAACGGCATCGATGACAGTCGGACGCAAACCATCGATGTTGATCCAGCGCACGTGCGGATTCTCCGGTTTGGCAAAAGCTAATGCCTCGGAAATATCCTCAAAAGTACGAACAGCGTAGCCGTGCGCGCCGTAGTCGATCACCGTAATCGTGACATTGTCCGTTGGATCCTCTTTCCTGAGATAATGCTCGATGCCAGGAGCTGCGCCCGGTTCAGCGTGCGGAACGGAAACGGTTCGGCGATTGGCCGGAGAAAAAACGCCTCTTCCGAGGTCCAGAATGTTGGAAGTAATCAAGTTGGCGGTTTTCGCGATTGCGCCGCCGGTAGCATGTGCCACCTCTTTAGCCGATTTGACCGGTTGCTTCACGCTCTCTATTTTTGTCAGACTCGGCTTAAAGACAAGGTATGCTTTTGGTTTTCGGACGGACCGACAAAAGCACTCGAGAACGAAAGAGGTGACGCGGCAAAAGAATCCGCTGCCGCATTCCCGCTCCGACCGCGCGTGTGCGATTGCCTAATACGTCTTCTGCCTTGAGGATTTCAGCCAAGAGCGAATGAAGAAAGGAAAACATGATTTTACACAAGGAAAGATTGGAAGACAGCTGATCGCTTTCTCCGGTCCGATCCTGCTTACGAGCTTTCTTCAGGTTTCCTATCAGTTTGTCGACAGTCTCTGGGTCGGAAATCTTCTCGGCGCCACCGCCTTGGGAGCTGTCAATATCTCCTCGACGCTCCTTTTTGTCGTTCTCTCGTTCGTGATCGGAGTGAACAACGCATCGCTGGCGATTTTATCCCAGCAAACCGGAAAAGGCTCCGAAGAAGGCTTGAAGCGCTATCTCAATGCATTTGTCGTTTTATTGACCGTTGCCTCCATTGGGCTCGGCCTTCTCGGATTCCTTCTTGCCGAAAACCTTCTGCGCCTTCTCGGCACGCCGGACGAGATGTTGCCGCTCGCGAAAGCGTATCTGCGGATCAACTTTCTCGGAGTTCTCTTTTTATTCGGCTACAATTTTATCGGCACAGCGATGCGCGCCCTCGGCGACAGCAAAACACCGCTGAAATTTGTAACGACAGCCGTCCTGCTCAATCTAGTCCTGGACCCGGTCCTGATCGCCGTCGTCGGTTGGGGAATTCACGGAGCAGCGATCGCAACGGTTGTTTCCCAAGGCACTGCACTCATTTACGGAGTTCTGCATGTTCTGCGAAATCGGAAAATTCCGTTCAGCAAACCGAAACTTCCCGCCTGGAGTGAGATCGCATTGATCCTGAATCTCGGGATCCCGGCCGGAATGCAAATGGCGGTTATCTCAGCCGGTGCGGCAGCGATCATGAGTGTCGTGACCGGTTTCGGCGGTTCCGTTGTGGCTGGATTCAGCGCCGCGCAACGGTTGGATAGCCTGATCCTTTTACCCGCGCTCGCCTTGTCGACCGGCGCCAGTGCGATGGCCGGACAAAATATCGGACGGAGAAACTGGAGCCGCGTTTCGCAGATCGCGACCTACGGTGTGATCGCCAACCTGACAATCATGTTCGCGATCGGGCTCATCGTTGTTTTGTTCGCAGAATTCGGAATCCGACTATTCATCGAGGATGAAGAATCGGTCCGGTTCGGGAAAACCTATCTGCGCACCGTTGCTCTCTGTTATCCGTTTCTCGGAATCAATTTTGTTTTAAACGGGGTCGTGCGGGCATCCGGATCGATGTATCAAGTATTGGTTCTGAATATCATCTCCTTCTGGGTACTCCGATTCCCGCTCACCTCCCTCTTCTCAAAAATCTACGGCGAATTCGGGATCGGAATTGGGATCGGCGTCAGCTTCATGATAAGCAGCGGCGTCGCCTACGCCTACTATCGATTCGGAAAATGGCGAGAAAAAGACCTCTTCAAAGAAGATCAACCAGAGTAAATTAGGAAATCCCTCTCACGCCGAGGGCAACGCCCGACCCGTTTTTCTCGCGCCTTTTTACCTTCTACCTTCCAACTTTTACCTTCCAACTTTTACCTTCTAACTTTTTCCTTTTACCTTCCAACTTTTACCTTCTACCTTTTCTCAATTCATCCGCTCGAGCGAAGCGAGAAAAAGATTTCGATCCTGATCCGATTTCAAGTTCTTCAGCGCAAGTTCGCGAAATCGCTCCTCTTCTTTCTCATTTTCAAGGGCACGGGCTGCACGGATGCCTTTTAAGTAAGCCTCGACCTCGCGCGGATGGTCGTTCGCTATTCGGCGATATTCCGCCAGTGCCAACCGATAATCGCCTTGCGCAAGAAGCGCGTCCGCCGTCCAGTAATCGGCTCCGCCTCCTCCACCACTTCCTTGCATCAATGCCTCAAAGAAGCGGACCACCGGCGCCGTCACAAGAGCGACCGTTTCAGATAGTGTCAGCGCAAGCGCCGCGCCGATCAACACGAGTCCCACAAGAAAATCGAGGACAAAGACCTCCGATCCATCGTCGTTGATTCCAGCCCAAACAGATATTCCTTTCCAAAGGAAAAAAAGTCCCAGAATCCAACGGACCGCTAACCACTTGTAAGCCAAAAGTCCCGCCCAATCGGTGCCACCTTCGGGCTCGCCACTCGCTTCGCGAAGTTCCTGGTCCCGATCGACGTTCGCTCGCAACAAATCGGCGACTTCAACTCCCTCGCTCTCCTCCGGATCCGGCTCTTCCTCAAAACTGGTTTCAATCGCCACCGCAGCGGTTTCCGGATCAAATGGCTCGTCGTCAGGCCACAAATCAGCTGCAAGAGGCCCATCTTCTCCGAGTCGTCGATACTCCGTTTCCTCTTCGAGTCGAAACCAGGTTTCAGGAGAAACATCTCCCATTTCGGCCATCTCCCGAAGCATTTCCAACGAAAGCGGACCTTCCTCATCCGCCTCCGCGTCGGGACGGACGTAATAAATCGGCTCAATTTTCCTGACGAGTTTCGGTCTCATAACAAACGGCTAATCTTCTAAATCTCCAATTTGTCTTCCGAATAGCAAGCCAGGAAGTCGGCTCGCGGCTTGACTCCTCATCTGCACGGCCGCTATATAGCAAAATCGCAGTTTCCTCCGCGCCGAGGAGACGAAGAAACACCATTTTCTCATTCGTCCCATCCCTCTTTTAGCTAAAAAATCAGCGGAGACTCCTCTCACTATGCTCAGCCGTTTTTTGCCAACCGATTTCAATGTTGAAGATAAAATCGCAATTTTGGCAGGTCGGGGAAGCTATCCGGTGATCGTCGCAGAAAAGATGCGCGAACTCGGTATTCGGTGCTGCATCATCGGCTTTGCAGGCGAAACTTCCGGTTCTTTGCTCGACACTTTCGACAAAAAAGAGCGCCGCGTCATCAAGGTTGGCCAGATCGGCAAAATGCTTCGAAGCCTCACGCGCCTCGAGGCCAACCATGTTTTAATGGCGGGCCAAATTGCTCCGCGACGGCTCTTCAAGGGCCTTCATCCCGACTTGCGTGCACTGACTCTGCTCGCAAAACTCAAAGAAAAAAACGCCGAGACCATATTCGGGGCGATCGCCAAAGAAATTGAAGCGATCGGGGTCAACATGCTCGATGCCCGTTCGTTTCTCGACGATCACCTCGCCGATAAAGGGATGATGACCCGTTCCCGCAAACCGATTCCCCCCGAATATCTCGAACACGGAATCCGGATCGCCAAGGAAATTGCGCGCCTCGATATCGGCCAAGGAATTGTCGTTCGCAAAGGCACGGTGCTGATCGTCGAAGGATTTGACGGAACCGATGCGATGTTGCGCCGAGCGGGAGAATTTGAGACCGACGGAAAGATTTTTGTAAAAACCGTCAAACCAGCGCAGGACTACCGTTTCGATGTTCCGGTTTTTGGCCTCCATACGTTGAAGGAAATGAGCCGGTCAAAAATCGAAACAGCTGCGCTCGAAGCGGAAAACACCGTTGTTCTCGACAAAAAAGCGGTGATTCAGGAAGCGAATAGACTCGGGATCCAGATCTACGGATATTAAAATCCCAGCGAAAGCAGCCTCAAAAAAAATTTGAAGTTTGCGATTTAAAATCGAAAATCCTTAAAAAGGTGTCACCCCGTTCATGCCGTGTGCCATAGGGCTCTTCCCCCTGTATGTATCAGGTGGGTGCTCTTCCGACTCTTCGCGTCTTCCGGTTTACGGCCTGACACTCCAAATCAGGAGGCGAGCTCCCTTGAAGGATGAATAAGGTAGAGAGCGATCTGAACAGCACCTCGGTCACTACAGGGTGACGTCTTGAAGCCTACCTATAAATTGATTTCAGTCAACCGGCATTTCCCGATTTCCCCAGACACGCCGGACGAAACCCCATTCAGCGGTCGCTATCTCGTCCAGGAGCCCTCCTCCCGATCGAGTCCCGAAGCAACCGCCGAAACGACGATGAAATGATTAGTGCGAATTAGCGAGAATTAGTGGTTCAATAATCCCCTAGGCGGAAATATTTCGACGAATCACGGGCTTTTTCTCAAGAAAAACCGACGTGAAGCCCGTCGAGCATCAGATTCGCACATGGGTTCAAGTTCAGCGCTCGATCCAGAAATCGGCGTGAGTTGCTTTACCCATTCGATCACCGCTCAAAGCCGTCGTTTTTCCGGTATGCGTGTCGAGCAACATCAACCGGCTCGTCGTCGAAGTTCGCGCCGTATAAACGAGATGTCGTCCATCATTGGTCCAGACTGGTGTCACCGCATCTCCCGGTCCTTGTGTCAGAAAACGGCTCTCCCGTTTATTAAAATCGTAAAGGGCAATCGCAAAACGCCCACCGACAGCTGCGGTAAAGGCGATCAAGTTCGCATCGGCCGGATTCCAGTCCGGCTCGGTGCAATTTCCACTGATATTTGTCGGAATCCGCGACATATCGCCGCCGGAAGCGCGCATAACGAAAAGCTGCGGACGGCCGTTTCGGTCCGACGTGAACACGAGCCGCGATCCATCCGGTGACCACGATGGCGACGATTGTACAGCTTCCGTGCGCGTGAGACGGCGAATCTGCTTGCCCTCGGAGTTGCTGATGTAAACTTCCGGATTTCCCGAACCGGAGAGGACCATGGCAACATTTCTTCCGTTCGGACTGTATCGGGCGCCGGTATTCGTTCCACGGGCGGAAACAAAAGGAGTCCGGCGATTCGTCGCGGTATCAATTTTGAAAATATCGGGGAACCCGGACCGATAATAACTCGTGTAAAGAAGATGGCGTCCATCGGGTGCCCAGCGCGGTCCGACCGAATCGGCACCGTCCTGCGTCAACTCTCGGACCTCCGTCAAAAAGAGATCGGAGACGTAAACCTCCTTTGCACCGGAGCGATCGGCAATAAAAGTCAGTTTTCCCGCAAAAAAACCTGGCTGGCCGGTCGTTTTCCGCACCGCTAAATCGGCCGCACGATAGAGCGCATTGGAAGGATTGTTCCCTGTCACGACCTCGCGAAAGGAACCGCTGCCGGAAACGATCCCGAGTTCAACCCGGTTTCCTGTTCCACCCTGAAATTGAAAAACAAAAGCTGCCGACGAGCGATCGCGGACTACCCGGAAACCTCCGTGGGCAGAAAAGGCCCGTTCCGCCAGCTCTTTTAGCTTTGGCTGATTCGATTCGATCAAAACGGGAACAACCCTCGCGTCGCCCTGGACTTCGACGCGGCCGATATCGATCTCCTGACCGCGCAGGGGCAGCGCTAACGAATGGACAACGAAAAGTGCTGCGAACCAAAAGATGCACAGCGCGAATGGTGAGTTTTTATAGTTCATGACGGTGAGACAGCGAGCAGATCTCCTGTTGAAAGTATATGGCTTCCTCTCTTTACAAGGTGACCCGTTCCGTAAAGAGTTAAAGACGGTTTTAAGGCTAGCCGAATCTTTGAGGCTTCGTCGGCTGGCGACAAACCATTTGTTTCGGGAAGCCCGGTTTTTCCAATTTTTTATGATGACTGTAGAGGATATCAAGAATGTGCTGAAGGAGGTAAAATACCCAGGGTTCAGCCGCGACATACTCTCCTTTGGTCTCGTCAAGGCCGTCGATTTGCAGGGAGGTGCCGCTACGATCCGATTGGCGATCACAACCGCAGATCCAAAAGTGCCGACGCAAATCAAACGCGACATCGAAGACGCAGTTGGAAAACTTTCCGGGATAGAGGATGTTTCGGTCGAAATCGCCGTCTCCGCGCCGCAGACGCCTCCTGCTGCCGGTGGAGCGCAGGGAATGGTCAACAAAATGCCAGGCGTACGCTTTGCCGTCGCTGTTGCCAGCGGTAAAGGCGGCGTCGGAAAATCGACCTTCGCCGTCAACATCGCCTGTGCTCTCGAAACTCTCCTTCGCGGAAAAGGCCGCGTCGGCCTGATGGATTGCGATATCTACGGTCCTTCCGTGCCGCTGATGATCGGAATCGGAGGTCGCCCTCAGATCGAAGACAACACGATCATCCCGCTTGAAAATTTCGGTGTCAAAGTCATGTCGATGGGCTTTCTGGTCGACGAAGATGCTCCGGTCGTCTGGCGCGGACCGATGATCATGAAAACGATCCAACAATTCGCCCAAAACGTCCGCTGGGGCGAGCTGGAGATTCTCGTAATCGATCTTCCACCTGGAACGGGAGATGCTCAGCTTTCACTTGTGCAAACGATTCCACTCGATGGCGCGATCATCGTCACCACACCTCAAGCTGCGGCTTACAATGTCGCCCGGCGCGGAGCGAGGATGTTTGAGAAGGTAAACGTGCCAATTCTCGGCGTCGCCGAAAACATGAGCTATCTTGAAACTCCGGGAACCGGCGAAAAAATCCGCGTCTTCGGCGAAAACGGCGGAGCGCAAACAGCCGAAGCCCTCGAAACCGATTTCCTTGGCGAACTTCCACTCGATCCTGAAATCCGCAAAGGCGGAGACTTGGGGATTCCGGTCGTTGTAGCTTCTCCGGAAAGTGAAGCCGCCCAAGCATTTCTCGAAATGGCACGGACGATCCTGAACAATCTCGAAGAGCGCGATCATTGAATCCGATCATCGCAAAGTCGAATCACCTGATCCTCAAACCGGCTGCCTGGGAAATGGGGTGCGGAACCCTTTTTAGCTTCGACCGAAAGCCTTCGTCTGGCTTGACAATGTTGCGCATCCGTTTTCCAATGAATCTCGGTATGGCCCGCAAAATCCCTTATGCGGGTTCCGCTCGGCAAAGCCGTTAATCTCAACGATGAACAAGCCCAGAAAAGACCGACCGGAAGAAGACTTCATCAAGCAATCGAGTCTTTATCAGGAGTTTCTCGCGGAGAGAGAGGAGATTTTAAAATACAAGTGGCTGGAGTCCGAAAAAGTCGGCTACGATATCGGTTTCGAGCGCGCCCTCCTCGACTGGATCCGCAAATACCGCGACACTTGGAGAGAAAACCGCCGAGCCTCGGCTCAACGCGCGGAACGGAAAGAGCAAAACCGATAGCTTAAATCCAACTGCGCTGTGCGACTGGGAACCGGTCGATTTCCGTTAACTCAACGGCGACGGTTTCATCCGCCGGAAAATAAAAAAGCCACGCTCAGCTTCCAACAAACCTGAAATCGGCCGCGAATGGGATCGCTGCGATTGTTTCGATCGGAAGCCGGGCGATGGCTTTATTTACGAGCTCTTATTTGATTTCGCGGTGGAGCGTATGGCGGCGAAGATGTGGATTGTACTTCTTCTTCTCCACCCGCTCCGGCTGCGTCGTTTTATTGCGGCTCGTCATATAGCGCGAAACCGGCTTGTTTTCCTTGCGGGCTTCTGTGCATTCCAAAATTACAGTTTCTCTTGCCATGGCATCAATTCGGTTAAAAAGGAAGAAAAGAGACCGTTTCAGCGCTTCTGGCAATCTCAAAAGCGAAAAATAAAGTTTTCCTCCTGCTGCCAGCGCCGTTTCCGAAGTTATCTTGCTCAAAAATCTCCGCTGCTCGCCTTCTCAATAAGCGGCAACCGAACACCTTTTCGGAAAAGTGTCACTTGACCCGTACTCGATGAGATCACGATCGAAATACAATCGGTTGCCAATGAGATTGATGCTGCAGCCGCATGCCGCGCCCCGAGTCCGCTCGGAAGCGAATGATAATAATCGGGCGCATGGATCAGACTTCCCGCAGCTTCTACCACACCATCTCCACGGATCACGAAACCGCCGTCCATGCACGAGAACTCCTTGATCGTCTCGTCCATAAACGGATTCATGATATTCCGCTCCTCTTCCCGATAACCGTAAAACGGATTCATCACGAGTGGCTTGACCATTTCGCTCACACGCTCACTGTCGCCGAGAACAAAAAGCCCTCCGATCGGATGACCTTCCCGACCCTCAATCGCTAGCTCGGTAGCGATCGCCAAAACCCGCTCCAGAACTTCCGGCTTCACATCGGCCGGCAAAATATCGGTCTGCTCGTGAAAAAGAACCTGAAACTCCTTTTCGACATCAAAAACGAGGATCGAATCAAACTGGTTGCTGGCCGGAATCCCGCCAATGCAGCAGAGCCGATCGGTAAATTTGATCAGTCCGCGCGTCAATCCCACCAAAACCGCACTGCGAAGCTGCGACAGCCGACGGCGCGAAAAAGCCCGAACATGGATCGTCGCGTCGATCTTCTTTTGATCGTAAACGATCTCCGCCGCCGTCCGCGTCACCAGAATAGTCCGGTATTCAGGAAATAAGGTCGTCGCCTCCATCCCGGTCGTCAGCGTATCGCCAAAAATCATCAAAGCGGAGCAATTGCTTCCTTTCGCAATCCGCTCAGCCTGACGGAAGATCAACCGATTCATCCGGTTCTTCTTCGCCTGCACCGGTTTCCCGGTCATCCCGCCGAGACTTCGGACCAATCGATCAAAAAACTGGTCGAGATCGGGAGCCGCAACGAGCTCATCGACCATTTTTTCCTCCTTAAAAACCCGCGCAATCGAAGCAAGCACCTGAAGATAATCGCGCTCCTCCTCGCCTGCGATGAGCAAAAGAACGAGATGAACTTTTTCTCCATCCTGACTTCCGTCGTACTGGATGCCACTCTTGCTCCGCCCGACCGCAAAAATGTAGCGGCGCGGCATTTTGATCCGGATATGCGGCAACGCTACGCCGTTTCCGAGAGAAGTTGTCATCTTCTCCTCGCGTTCCAGAAAGGCATCGAGGAGATTTTTTCCCCGAAGATCTTTGAATCGCGAGACGGCCACCGCCAGCAATTCCTCGAGAGCGCCTTTTAAATCACGACTCTCGATATCAATAACTCGGCTACGGGTGATAAATCTATCGAGACGCATTCAAGAGCGGAATTCCGGAAGAACCGGGCAGTTGTAAGGAGAGGAATATCCCGGGAAAATCAACGCTCCCATTCGAGAGCACCTTTTCGAATTTCGTAGAAAAGCCCGAGAGCGATGAGAAAAATGAAGAAAAGAGCCGGGAGCAAAACCGGAATCGAAGCTCCGATAAAGTCGCGAAAAGCAAGCACCCACGGAATCAAAAAGACAATCTCCACATCGAAGAGAATGAAGAGCATCGCCGTCATGTAAAATTTGATCGAAAACTGCACCCGCGGTTCACCCATCGGCGGCACCCCGCACTCGTAGGGAGTTTCCTTGATCGCATCCTTCTTCGAGCGCTGGCCCAAAAGAGCGCTCGCACCGAGTATCACAATCGCCAGGGTCGCCGCAAAAATGATTTGAATCAGGATCGGAAAGTAATCGGAGAGAATCATCTTCCTCCAAAGAAGCGATCACGACAGGCGAATTCAAGCAGTTTCCACC
>DATGSL010000079.1:0-7728 GCA_035302665.1 Opitutales bacterium
AAGCGGTATTCGCCCGCCTAGTCAGTGCCATCAAAGAAGAACGGGTCGCTGCCGCAAAAATTCTTCCACGCGAACAAAAGAAATTCGAAGGCGATCGAAACGAATTCCTCGAAGCGCTTCGCGATGCGCTTTATTGCTCAAAGATTTGCTCGTATGCGCAAGGTTTTCAACTGATGCGTTCCGCACAGGAAGAATACGGCTGGAAACTCAATTTCGGTGAAATTGCGCAGATTTTCCGCGGTGGTTGCATCATCCGCGCAGCCTTTCTGCAAAAAATCACCGAGGCTTACGATCGCGATCCGGAACTTGCGAATCTCCTCCTCGATTCGTATTTCCGTGAAGCGATCGAAAAAGCGGAAACAAACTGGCGGAAAGTCGTCGCAATCGGTGCTGAATATGCTGTTTCGATTCCGACCTTTTATTCGGCCCTCGCATATTTCGACGCTTACCGCTCGGAACGACTGCCTGCAAATCTGCTCCAGGCTCAACGCGATTACTTCGGTGCCCACACCTACGAGCGAGTCGATCAGCCACGCGGGAAATTCTTCCACATCGACTGGCCAACCAAGGATCGGCCACAGCTTGAAGCGTAAACCGTTCTCAAAGATTCCAACAATATCAGGCGAGTTTCGGATTTCCGGAACTCGCTTTTTTTTGCAAAATCAGCAACTAAAACGGAGAATCGAGCATCCTTGCTCGTCCGCACGAATGCCAGATTGCGCATGGGCGAAACCAGCAAACAGCTGCGGTCAGCCCGGAGATCTGAACCCTACCAAAAAAGGCCCTGGATTTCTCCAGGGCCAACAAAAATAGGAAACTGAAAATTTACCTCAGCTTCTCCGGCGATGCCAAATCGCTAGGCCGAGAATTCCGATCCCTGCCAACAGAGCGTACGTAGACGGCTCCGGAATCGCGACGAAGATGCCATCGATGTCGATCGATTGTCCATTATCGAATCCGCCGGTACCCGAAGCAGCATTTCCGAAAAACGAAAGTCGAAGATAATGATCGCCAACTCCGCTACCTGAGCGAGCAGGATCAACAATGGCGGTGCCATCGAGAAACTGCGAAAATGCACTTCCAGCGAGGCTGTAGTAGAGTCGTGCCTCGAGGGCATCGAGATCATACTCCATGACTAAACGAATAGGATCTGTAGATGAGACCGGGATATCTGATACAACCGTTCTCGACAAGCTGACTCCATCATCTCCGGTAGTAAAGAGTGCCAGCGCAACTTTATCAACCTGCCGTTCAAAGTTGATTTCGGCAATCATTTGCCCGGCACCGCCCGCATCTGTGGTGTTGTTGTGAAAGCCAAACCGAGCTTGAGAAGTGCCTGCGGCGTTTGCATTCCATGCTGCCAAGTCGACCCCAAGATAAACTTTTCCACTGGTTGGCAGATTCATTGGAGCCCACGCCGCATATGGAGAGCCACTCCGTTCTACACGAAAAGATCCATCGCCTGTTGTAGTTGAATTGTTAATATCTCCATCAAAGAGAGCACCTCCCGCCGAATCGACTGCTCCAGTGAGCTCAGTTCCAGCAACTTCGTTGAATTGCCAATTGTGGAGGTAAACAAGATCACTCGGAAGTTGAAATTGCGCCGATAACGGATTTATCAGCCCAACTAAAAACAACGATCCGACAAGGCCGGTACATATTTTTTTGATCATGGTAGGTTTTATTTTAGGATTAAGAAACGAAGCAAACAGCTTTAATCCTAGCTCCGGGTTAAAACTAATCTGCAACTGGAAACCAAGGTTAAGACCGCTTGGGTAAACAATGTCAAGCTTTTTGTAAAGAAACCCCGTGTCGTCCGAGTATTTCGCCTCATCCCAATCGAAAATTTCGGCGAAACCTTCCACTCATCCTCGCATCGAAGTCGGCAGCAAAATCAGGCTTATTATCCTTCTGTCGATTGCCGCAACCGCGCAACTTTTCTCCGTTCCGCTACAAGAATGGATTGAAGCTGCTGAAAATCCTCATCCTTCGATCCGCTGCGAATGCAATAATCATATTTGCTCCATTCGACCATTTCCGCTTCCGCCCGTTTGAGACGTTGCTCAATCGCCGCCGGATCATCGGTGCCTCGCATTTGAAGGCGTTCGCGAAGGACCTCCAGATTCGGCGGAAGCACGAAGATCGAAACCATCCGGCTTCGCAACACGGAATCGGTTTCCGCCAATTCCCGAAGCGTCGCTGCTCCCTGAACATCGATATTTAAAACAATGCTCAGAGCCCGGCTAAGCTTCTTATCAACCTCGCTTCTCAACGTTCCATAACGCTTTCCATGAACACCCGCATGTTCGAGGAATTCTCCCTTAGCGACCGATTTTTCAAACTCCTCTTCCGAAAGAAAAAAGTAATCTACTCCATCGATTTCGCCCGGGCGCGGCGCCCTCGTCGTGCAGGTGACGACCCGCTGAGTGGCCGGATCGTGCGCAACAAGCCGCTCTCCCAAGGTCGTCTTTCCCGAACCGGCCGGTCCCGAAATGATTAGAAGAAGGGAAGGGTCATTCTCTGGAAATCGAAATGGCATAAGAATGGTTTCGTTTAAAAAAAGGGATCCAAAGGATCTCGAGCAGCGATTCTGCGCTCAATATCCGATTGCCACGTATCCGAGAAGCAATCCGTATCCGACAAGAAAACCGCTGAAAATCCGCTGCCGTTTTTTCGTCGCAAAAAGCCAATTAAAAAAGTCGCGCAGCCGAAAAGGCGAGACGCCAAGATAGATAGCAACAACGATCGCCACATAAACTAGGCTCACCAAAAAGAGCCGACTCGCCGGTTCCTCCAAAAAGGCCGCTGACAACAGAACCCACGCATAGAGCAAAATCAGAGTCGAAAGTCCGCGGACCGCCAGAAAATCCTTCACATGAACAAACGACAGCGCAGCGATCGCTCCAAAAATGAGAAAAAGATATCCGCGGATGTTTCCGAAATCAGCTTCCCCGAGCTGCAACACGCGGTAAAGAAACCAGATCGAGCCGAGGCCCATCGTCACATAGGCGGCGGTTTGCGAACGGGGAAAAGCCTTGAGCACGATTTCAGCAGTTCGCGCGTTCCAAAGCAGAAAACCGCCGGCTGCCATCAGGATCAGTCCGGTCGAAAAAGTTGCGAAGAACAAAGACATCGGCAAGAGCTGGAAGGTGAAATCAAAGCGATCAAAAACCCGATTTCAGAAAAATAAAAGGTCGATTGTGAGCGGCTTCCGCTCAATGGCAAGAGCGCGTAAATAGTTCAAACCGAAGCCAGGTAACTCAACCGCCGACCAAAGGGGCACCTTCGTTCGAATTTTCCACACCTTCAAGAACAATCGAGCCGTAAAGCGAACTCGCCGTCACACGGTCGATGCGCACTTTTAAAAGTTCACCGGCGAGCCGTTCGTTTCCTTCGAAAAGCACAACGCGGTTGCCGCGCGTACGCCCCGTAAAGAGTTTTCCTTTCCGGCTCAGACCTTCGACCAATACTTCCTGCTCGGTATTCAACAACGATTCATTCCGCTTCAACGAACTTTGTCGGAGCATTTCCAACAAAATCTGGTTTCGCTCTTCTTTAACAGCCTCTTCGATCTGATCGCCCATCACTTCGGCCGGTGTCCCGGTCCGGATGCTATATTTGAAAATATAGGCCATGTCATATCCGACCCGCCCGAACATCTCTTTCGTCTGCTCGAAATCTTCGTCCGTTTCTCCCGGAAATCCGACAATCACATCGGTCGAAAAATACATATCGGGGACGGCGGTGCGGAGGCTTTCGATAATTTCGAGATATTTTTCCCGGGAATAGGGCCGGTTCATCGCTCTCAACATCGCATTCGAACCCGATTGCAGCGGCAGATGAACGCATTCGCAAAGTTTCGGCAGATCGCGGAAGGCCTGAACAAGATCTTTATTAAATCCGCGCGGGTGGGGCGACGTGAAACGGATCCGTTCGATTCCGTCGATTTCATGCAGCCGCTCCAGCAATTGAACAAAAGGGCCTTTTCCGTTTACCGGCCGGATAATGTCGCGTCCGTAGCTCGTCACGATCTGTCCGAGCAATGTGATTTCACGCGTTCCGTTCGATGCCAATTTTTCGACTTCCTGCGCGATTTCCTCGATTGGACGGGACCGCTCCTTCCCCCGCGTTTTCGGAACAATGCAAAAGGTGCAGGCCATGTTGCAACCCTGCATGATCGAGACAAACGCACTGATCTGAACCGGACCGTCAAAATTGTGATCTTTAATCGTATTTTGCGAACCGGCTTCTTCCTCAAGATCGACAATCGATGAAGGGCGGGGGATCCCAATATCATCTGCACCGAGAATCTGATCGAGGTAATCGGGCACATGATGAAACCGCTGCGTGCCAACAATCAGATCGAGATCGGGCAATTGATCGAGCAATTCGGTCCCGCGATTTTGCGCCATGCAACCCATAATCCCGAGGACAAACCGCGGATTTCTTTTCTTCCGGCCTGCAAGATGCCGACTTTTGCCGATCGCTTTCTGTTCGGCCTGATCGCGAACACTGCACGTATTGACGAGCACTACATCGGCATCCTCTTCGTGATCAATGATTTCGTAGCCACGAGCCTGCAGAAGCGCTGCAACAGCTTCGGAATCGCGCACGTTCATTTGGCAGCCGTAAGTTTTGATGTAGACCCGGTTCATACTAAAAGTGGAAACCTTATAAAAGCTGCCGGTCAGGTCAAACGGTTATCAACTCGCCCGAACCTCCAGCAATCTCCCGAACACGGAAGGCGGGTAATTCAGTTGCACCAACCCCCGCTTTCCGCGAAGGTCGTAAAGTGGACAGGCAAAAAATAAGTCCCGATAGAAAGGACGCTTTTTACCAGCTTCTTGATGATCGATCCGAGGCGGTTCGAAAGGCTTTACTTTCCGAATTCACAAGACTTGGCAGAGCGGCCGCCGATTTTCTCACCGAAGCTATGCGCAGCGAAAACCGAATCCTCAGCCTCCACGCTTCCTGGTACCTCAAACAGCTGAAATTTACCGATCCAGTCGAGGAGTTCGTAAAATTCATCCATTCGTTGAACTACGAACTCGAAACCGGCGCGCTCCTTCTCAACCGCACCGTGATGCCCGATCTCGACGTCGGCCAATGCTGTCAACTCCTCGACGAAATCGCTCAGCGTTGCGTCGAATTGATGGTTCCGCCGATGTCGCTCCGGGAAAAATGCCGGGTGATCAATCGCGTCCTTTTTCACGAATACGGATTTCGCGGCAACGTCGAACAATATACCGATCCGAAGAACAGTTTCCTCAGCGAGGTCCTAAAAAATCGCCGCGGCCTGCCAATCACACTCTCGATCATCTACCTTCTTGTTGCCCAACGCTGCAATCTCGAACTCGCGCCGATCAGCCTTCCCGGGCACTTCCTCGTCGGCTGCTACGGAGAAAAACCGGCGTTTTTCATCGACCCATTTGCCCGCGGAACTTTCCGATCGCCGGAAGATGTTCTCAACCAATTGCGCGCGAAAAACACGACTCCGCGCCTGAGCTACCTTACGCCGACCCCGGTTCGCGAAGTCCTTTGCCGCTGCTGCCGCAACCTCGTCAACCATTACACCATCAGCAAAGATCCTGAGAACGCCCGCTTGTTTTCCGGCTTCGTCCATGAATTCGAAACGACGCACCAACGCAATATCAGCTCCTGAAGACAAAGTCTTTACTTTGAACGATCTCGAAAGCTGGGATTTCCCCGGCGTCGCCCTCGCGGTTCTCGGTTTTCCGGTCAAACATTCGATCAGCCCGCAGATGCACAACGCGGCACTCCGAAAAATGGCGGCATCGGATCCCCGTTTTTCCGAATGGCGCTATTTTAAGTTCGAAATTCCTCCCGAGAAACTTTCGCAGGCCCTACCGCTTTTTCATGAGAAAAATTTTCGTGGCCTGAATCTCACAATTCCTCACAAAATAATGGCGGTCGATCTCGTTTCGGAAACCGATCCGGCCGCCGCCGCAACCGGTGCACTCAACACGCTTCTTTGGACACCTGGCGGCTACAAAGGCTTTAACACCGACGGCTTCGGACTCGCCCGCGGAATCGAGATTTCATTCGGGAAAAAACTGAAAGGCGCCGACGTCGTTTTGCTCGGTGCTGGAGGCGCAGCCCGTTCGGCCGCCGTGCTCGCCGTGCAGAAAGGATGCAGACGGCTATTTCTCGGAAACCGAACAACGGAAAAACTGGAGCCGCTCCGGGACGATTTATGCAAGCTGGACGGATCGACGGAATTCCATTTATTTGGCCTCGGTTCGCCTCCGTCGGAATGGGAAGAAGCTCCCATCGTGATCAACGCAACAGCCGCCGGTTTGCGAGAATCCGACCCACCTCCGATCGCTCTCGACGGCTTCCCGAAAGAAACGGTCGTTTACGATATGATTTACAATCCGAAAGAACCGGCGTTGATTCGCGAGGCGCAAAAACATGGATTCCGGACAGCGAACGGCCTGACCATGCTCGTCTATCAAGGAGTTCGGGCGCTGGAAATCTGGTCCGAATCGAGCGTCCCCGGCGATGTGATGCAAAAAGCAGCTGAATCGGCCTCGCCAAACTAAACCTCGGATTTCACCCTTTCCGGGAAAAGCTGCCTCGAACCTTTTTTCCGAATTCCACTGCCTTTGACCCAATTCCCGAAATGCCGCAGACCAAATATAAAATCGATCTCCAAAACTGCCCCGCCGAGCTTCGGGCAGGAATCTCCCACTTGTTCAACGAATACGATCGGCTCCAAACCGATTCCGGGACACCGATCACCTTTTTCCACGACCGGTCTCTCGTTGCGACCCGCTCTTTCGTCGCCCGGAAAAAAGAAGCCGGTTGGGAAATCGCTTACGGACGAATCAGCGAGGCATTTCGGGCGCTCGGCCGAATTTTTTCAGGAATCGAATCTTCCGAACTTCGGGAAAATTGCGCCTTCGAGATGCTTTCTCTTCAGCTCGAATCGTCGCGGAATGGCGTTATTTTGCCCGAAAATGTGAAAGCATTTCTCCGCCGCGCGGCGCTGATGGGGATCAATACGTTGATGCTTTATCTCGAAGATACGTATGAAGTTCCCGGAGAACCTCTTTTTGGATATCTGCGCGGGCGATTCAGTCAGGAAGAATTGCAAAACCTCGACGATTACGCGGCCCATTTTGGGATCGAGATGATTCCGTGCATTCAAACTCTCGGACATCTTAAACAGCTCCTGCAGTGGAAAAGCGCGTATACCGATGTCACCGACACCGACGATGTCCTGCTCGTTGGCGAGGAGAAAACTTACGAATTGGTCGGCCGGATGATCGATGCCGCCCGCGCTCCCTTCCGGTCGACCCGGATCCATCTCGGCATGGACGAAGCTTGGGATCTCGGAACCGGAAACTTTCTGAAACGATTCGGCGAACGCCCGATCTTCGACATTATGAACGAGCATCTCGGCCGAGTTTCCGCAATGTGCGAAGAACGCGGACTCAAACCGATGATCTGGTCGGATATGTTTTTTAGAATCGGTTCGAAAAACCGCGAATATTACGATCTCAATGCGAAAATTCCCGTGGAAGTCGTTGAACAAATTCCCAAAACGGTCGATCTCGTTTACTGGGATTATTATCACACCGACCAAAGTTTCTACGAAGACTTTATCGAGCGCCACCGGAAGATGCGAAAGGAGCCGATCGTCGCAACCGGCGCTTGGAACTGGAACCATTTTTGGACAAATATTCCGTATTCGCTCGCGCGGGT
>DATGSL010000080.1:0-8268 GCA_035302665.1 Opitutales bacterium
CTCCGGCTGCTCACTTGTTGGATGGTGACATAATCCCAATCGGCGGATTGAAGGGCTTCGCGCAAGCTGAAGTCTTGTCGCTCGCCGGTTTTCGGGTGCGGGTGGTTTTTGTAGGGAGTGCCCGGTTCCGCATTCGGATCACCTTTCGGTTCTAAAAAATTTGCGTGACGTTCGAATGAGGCGCCGCCGAGATTGGCTCGAAAGATGAGCAGATCTTTTCCGGCTGCCTCGGCCAGGACGGAAAGGTATTCGGTCGCGTTTTGGGTGAAACTGTTGCCGATTGTTAAAATCTTTACGCTCTCCCGCGGTTCGGTCGGCTCCTGGGTCATAGCCGATAAAAATCCGGAGGCGAGGTTCCAGGAAATGAGAACGTAGAAGAAGACGCGAAGAGTGTTTTTCATAAAAATCGTGTGGGAAAAGTTGGACGGCGGCGTACGGCAAATCCGATCGTTTTGGCCTGCTCAGGTTTCGACCGGCAGATAAATGGTAAAGGTCGTTCCGGAACCCCATTCGCTTTTGAGATGGAGGGCGGCCTGGCTTTTTTTGACGAGTCGGGAGACCATCGAAAGGCCGAGTCCGGTTCCTTCGCCGCGACCGCGGGTTGTGAAATAAGGTTCGAAGATTTCGTCGAGGATTTTTGGGGGAATTCCGCCCGCTTGATCGATAACGGCGATGGAAATCAACGGTGTACCGGTTTTCAGGTTTTCGCCGTGGAGGAGTCTTGTTCCCGAACTTTCGGTCAGAGTGCGCGGATGGACCGGATCTTTTTCGTAGCGGGCTTCGACTTTAAGGGCCTGCATTTTGTCGCCATGTTGAAGGGCATTGATCACGAGATTTAGTAGGATCTGGGTCAGTTCGGCGCTGCTGATGGCGACCGATTTGTTCGAGGGAAGAAGTTTAACCTGAATATCGCATTGGCGAACGATCGGATGGACTTTGATCAGTTCGCGTAAATCGGAGAGGACCAGATTGACCGAGGCGTTTTCTCGGAGGCCCATGTGCGGTTTTTGAAGAAAGTCGAGATGGCGCCGGGAGATCTCCGAGCACATTTTTGTTTGGCGTCCGATCGTAGCCAGCTGTTCGCGGATCTGCTGGAATTCTTTTTCGTCGATGTGGGTTTTGTCCGTGAGGCGATTCGTCAACAAATCGATAAAGCAATTGATGATCGTGAGTGGGTTGTTGATATCGTGTAAAACGCCTGCGTAAACGTCGTTGATCGTGCGGGCCATCTCGGCACGGGTCGTTGTTTCTTCGAGTTCGGACGAAATCCGGGCCAGTTCGCGTTCGGCGTTCGCGATCCGTTTTGAAATTTTTCGCTGCATCATCGCATCTGCGACTGCCCGCCGGAGCGTGGAGACATCAAATGGTTTTCCAATATAATCGCGCGCTCCTAGCTTCACAGCTTGGCGGGCGGTTTCGAGCGTTCCGTAGGCTGTGAGTAAAACGACTTGCGTCGAGTCGTCGATTTCCTTGAGGCCGCGCAGGGCATCGATTCCGGAGATACCGGACATTCGAATATCGCAGATGGCTACGTCGATCGGAACTTTTTTTGCGATTTCCAACGCCTCCTCGCCGCTGCTGGCCAGGTGAATATGGTAGTCGTCGCGGAAAACCATTCGAATCGACTGGCGCGGACCATCCTCGTCATCAACGATCAGCAGATGATTTTTATGGTCGGAGGATGGCTCATCGGAGGATCGGAATGTTTGGAAGTCGAGCGAATCTAATTGTGGGGAGTTCATTTGAATCAATACGAGTAGACGGATCGGCTTTGTTTTGGAACCACTTTTAGGTTTATCGATGGAAAGGTAAAGCGGGAACTCGGAGGCCGATTTTGGTGGCCGTTTCTCAGTCGTTTTCGGGGAGTTTTTCCATCAGCAACATGGCTGATTGCGGGAGTTTTTCACTCGGTTCGGGGAAGGGAATGACTTTCACGTGATAGCTTTCTCCGGTTTTTCTCGGGCATTTATAAGTAAACGGATCTGACTGAATGCCTCGTTCGGTCAAGGCGTGAACTTTTTCGGCAATAACCGGTGGGAGATCGGCAAAAACGAGGACTGATTTTTCGGTTCCTTTATTTAAAAGGATTTCTCTGATGGCGCGATTTGCGTAGGGAATATCGAGATCGGGGTTTACAACGAGGCTTCCGGTTTTCATCGACGTTAGGACATCGTCGAGGAGCCGGTGGCTCGCGGCCAGCTTTTCGTGGAGCCGGATATTTTTGATGGAAAGGCCGAGTTCTTCCATGAGGTGGAAGAAGAGCTGGAGCTCATCGTTGGAAAAAGCCGATCGGGTGAGATGTCCGCCGAGAATAGCGACTCCGATCGTGCGTTCGCGGTCGGTGATTGGGATGGCGATTTCACAACCGAGGATCTTGAATTCGCGTTCGGTGCGCAGGAGTTCCTCCGAAGGAAGGTTGTCGGGGACGGCATTGGCTTGGAGGATCTGGCCATTACGCGCCACCCATCCGCCAATTCCGTCGGTGCGCGACAATTCTAGGATATCGCGGATTTCGGGCGGGATGCCGATTGAGCAGAAATGTTGAAATCGGTTGGCGTGGGATGATCCTGTCGCTGGGACCTTTTCGAGAAAGATCGCGATTCGATTGACCCCGGCAATTTCGCGAACTTTTAGGATAAAATCGTTTACGACTTCGGAGAGATTTTTGGATCGGCTGAAGATTCTTGAAAAGCTGCGGACTTCGTCGAGGTTTGGAAGGTCGTTTCGCGGGGGCTTTTCGTCGAGCGAAGGCGGTCTTTCCGGCGGTCGGACGCGAGGTTCCTTTGGTTCGAGAAGAGGTTGTAAAAGATTCGTCTGAAGGGGCTTGGGAAGGATAAAACTAAAACCATTTTCGCGTGCGTACTCGATATCGGATGGCGCAGGGCTTTCCGCAATCGCAATCCAGCGACTGGTTTCGGCTTTGTCGCTGAGTTTTTGAAGTTCCTTGACGGCTTGGTGCAGTCCTTGATCGGCATCGACAATACACCAGCGGAAGAAACCGCTGGAAAGATGCAAGCGAGCCTCTCTGAAGTTGGAATGAGAGGCCAGAGGGTGAACGATCGTGCGCAACGACTCCTCGATTTTCCGGGTGAAGGAGTTGTTCGGGGAAATGACTATAACACCCATCGAAGAATAAGATCTGTCAAAAAGGCAAGGCCCCGGAAGTTTGCCATGTTAAAAAAATGTTAAGATCAAGTGGCGATATTCAGATCATAGGGAGCGGAAGAGAAGTCAATGGTCAATAAGAGCGAGAAAATCACTCAGTCAGGGTCTTTGGAAAGTGGCAATACGACCGAAACCGCTTTGCCGTTTTTTGATTGGGATGGATCGATTTCCAGAGTTCCGCCATGTTCATTCACAATCTTTTTTGCGACGCTCAGGCCGAGTCCGACTCCGACATTGCGGGTTGTGAAAAATGGTTCGGTGGCGGTCGCGGCTGTTTCCGAATCGAAATTTTTCCCTCGATCGGCGAATTCGATGCGAACGGAAGGAGTGCCATCGCTATCGGTCGCGAACGTTCCAGTTACGGTGACCGTTGGCTTCTTTGGGTTTGCCTGAAAGCCGTTGAGGAGAAGCTCGAAAAATGCATGGGTCAGGCTCGCCCCGTCGCAGGCGATCGCGCATTTTGCGATCGTTGGCTTTTGGATGATCTTCGCTTCTTCCGCGATAAGAGGTTTTGCTTTTTTAAAGGCCTCGTCGAGTAGCTCGGGGAGGAATTTTGTCTCAAATTGCGGACTTTCTCTTCGCGAAAGATAGAGGAGTTGATCGGCCAAGCGGGAAATCCTCCCTGTTTCCTGTGCCAAGATTTTTTCCAGATTTTCGTTGAATTCCGGGTCTTCCCGATTTTCCGCCATCAACTGGCGATTCGTATCGATTGGAACGATTGCGTTGCGGATTTCGTGGGCGAATCGTTCGGCGATCAAAGCGATGACCTCCAGCCGGGATGCTTTGAGCTCCGCCTTTCTGGCTGCTTCGACCGGAGTGTAATCCTCGACGGAAATCATTGCGCCGGAGGTGCCTTCGGTCGGTTGAAAAGGCACGATTGAAACGCGAAGCGTTTGTTCGGGGGCCGATTCGGGAGTGTGAAGGAAAGGTTCGTGCACTTTCCCGTGCTGCGCCGATTCGTAGAGGAGATTCGTGATTTTGTGCGGCAGATCGGAAAATTCCACCGGCTCGGACAGGTTGTAAAATTTCAGAAAGGCCGGATTGACGTGGAGTACATTGAGTTCGTTGTCGACGACCAGACATCCGCCTGTCAGTTGCGAAAAGACACTTGAGACGAGGTTGTGGTTCGCCAGCAGATGTTCGTGAAGAAGATTGCCGGTAATCGCCACTCCGAGTTCTTCCATCAAGTGAAAAAGGAGCTCGAGTTCCTCGTTCGAAAAAGGTTGGCCGGTCAATCGATCGCCGAGAACTGCGACGCCGATTGCCCGTTTGCGATTGAGGATCGGAATCGCGACCTGACCGCCGAGAAGCTTGAACTCGCGCTCGATCTCCGGATCGGAGGAGAAGGCAGAATGGTCATTTCCGTTCAAATTGCGAAGAATCCGACCCGATCGAAGAATTGCTTTCCCGATTCCTGCGGTGGTCGAGAGGGTGAGATAATCGAAAAGTTCCGGTTCGATTCCGACCGAGCAGAGACATCTGAGCCGGTTTGCCGACTCATTTGTGGTTGTTTCCGGAAAGAGCGATGCCGTTTTTTCAAGAAAAATGGCGATGCGGCTGACTCCGGTGATCTCCCGGAGTTTTAGTGAAAACTGATAGGTGAATGAGCGAAGGTTCAGAGTGAAAGAGAAAATCCGGGAAAAATCTCGGAGAATCTCGAGAGCTGGAAATGAGCTGTGAGAGGGAGTTGCGGGAAATTCGTCGGAGCGGACCGATCCTGGAATCGGGGCCTCGACAACGGATGTCGAGGGCGTTGGAGCGGCGAAGATTCTTTCCAGAGAATTTTTCAATAACGTGCCGCGGATCGGTTTCGCGAGAATGAAATCAGCTCCATTCAACGTGGCCTCCTCTTTCCATTCCTCGGTAGCTTCCCCTGTGATTACGATCAGAGGAATTTTTGCGTTATGCCTGCGGATTTGTTGAATCTGGCGGATCGGCTGGATATTCGTCAGGTCCGTGTCGAGGAGACAAGCCCCGAAGAGCGGCATTTCCAATAAGTGAACCGTCGATTCAACATCGGGTTTATGGCGGCAGGTAAAGCGTTCGGGTGCCGCAAGAATGGCGTCGATGGATTTCGGCAATTCCGCCGATTTTGAAATGACCAGCAGTTGGATCATATTTTATGAGTTTGAGGCGAAAGATCGGCGGAGGTCGATGGCGCAATCGGGAGGTCGATTTCCACCCGGGTGCCGTTACCGACTTCGCTATAGATTGAAAGTGCCCCGTTGTGAAGATCGACAATTCGGCGGCAAATGGAAAGACCGAGACCGGAGCCACGTTTGCTGTCACCGGTATTTTTCGTTGTGAAATAAGGCGTGAAAACGCGTTCAATATCCTCTTTCGGAATGCCGACACCGTAGTCTTTTACAATTAGACGGATCCATTTGTTTCTGTCGGCCCGGCGAGGAAGGGGAGTTACCTTTAGTTCGATTATACCTCCAGGAGAGGAAGCATCTATTGCATTGTGGATCAAATTGGACACAAGGCGTTGAAAAAGGATTTCATCAATCGATACCTCCAGATCGTCGGGACACGATAGATCCAGCTGAAGGTTTCGATCGGACAGATAATGCTTTTGCAGTAAAGCGGTGCTATTAAGCAGAGACGCAAGCCGTTTCGGACGAAAAACGGGATTTTGGTTGGTTGAGAAAAAAAGCGACTCCTTGATGTAAGCTTGCATCGTTTGAAGATTGCGCTGGGCGAGCCGACCAAAATCTTTCAGTGAATCACCGTTATTCGGCTCTTCATTGAGTTGAAAATAAGTTGAAATCGGAGTGATGAGATTGTTCAAATCATGAGCGAGGCCCCGTGAAAGATTTCCGAGCAATTCAAGTTCATGTGCATCAGCAACCTGCCGCTTAAGTTCAGCTTGAGCGATAAAAAGCCCCAAGTTGTCAGCCATCGACTGACATAGTTCGACATCGATCGCGGTGAGCGGTCGATTACGGGTTTTTTCTCCGATCATCAGAAACCCGTGTAAGTCGCGGCCGTTTCTTAAGGGGAAGCAAAGTTTTACTCCGAGCCCTAGTGTAGCCGTTTGTTCCGTGTCATTGAGGTTCCAGAGATTCAGTAACTCCTTGCTATTTGCTAAACCATTTAGCCGGGAGTTCAGTCCTAGAAAATGTTTAACGATGTAAGAATCCCGTGTTAAAGAAAGATCCTGCTTAGAAGTTTCTAACTCCGGAACCGAGTCGAGGATACGGTATGAATCCGACTCGCTTTCGTACGTAAAGATCGCGTAATTACGGAGCCCGAGCGTTTCGATTAAAATCGGGTTTACGTCTATAAGAAGCTCTTGATCGTTCGAATAAAAAGGAATCTGAGAAATAAAAAACCGCACCCGATCCTGATATTCGAACCGATCGCCCAATAGTTTTTTCTCAAGCCGATCCTCACCGAATCCGATCAGTTTCGGAAAGAAAATCGAACTCATGAGAATGCTTGTTAGGAACACGATTAAAGAACCGAGGATTGCGGCAAATGAAAAATGATTTGGAAAAAGTAAACCGAGAATTAAAATCAGTAACGTGTAGAAAAAGAAAAGAAAAAGGATTCGCGTTAAAGTCGCGGCAATCCGACCGAGACTCGTATAAATATCGAGAATCTGATGTTGAAGAACGCTGTATCCGACAAGAATCCCGTAGATTGCGGATCCGATAGTGAATAGTGGGTAAACAGTCCCGCCGATTATTGGATATTCATAAATAGAGTAAATTGGTAGAGCATCATGAAATCCAAAAAACAATAGTCCTGCTTTTGCGATTAGTAGATAAGTTATTTTTGTTTTATCAAGATGTTGAGCACTCTTCCATTTATAAACGGCCAGTACCGTGAAAAGGATGACAATAAAGAGGTAGATTGTCATGAAAGCAGTAAACGCTGTTCCTCCGGTTCCATACCATGCATAGCCAGCATCGATCACATCTGTAATGAACAGATCTGACAGATTTGCGATCGAGAAAATAACGGGAAGCAGGTATGCAAGGTAGTAGGTTTTCCTGATAGGAATCTTAAGAATAAGGGCTGCGACGTGAATAAATAAATAAGGCGAGAATATAACACCAAAGTGAAGCGCTCTGGAGATTGTTAATGCTTGATCAGCATTCTCGGCTAGGAACATGACAAATATTCCTCCGTTCCAAATGGTAAGCGCAATCGTAAATAGTATAAAAACCTTATTGAGGGTCGCTCGAGGGTTGCGGGTAAAAACAAAAATTCCGAGAGCAAGATTGATAATCGTTGCGAGTAGGGGTGCTAATGCAAAGACGGCCATCTTACTCAAATCTCTTCAAAATGAGACATGCATTTTTCCCTCCAAATCCTGCATTCATGTTGACAGCCACGTCAACCTTGGCGGTTCGTGCTTCGTTGGGAACATAATCGAGGTCGCACTCCGGATCAGGATCGGTGAGATTCATCGTTGGAGGGATGGTTTTATGTTTCATTGCCAGAGCACAAATTACTGCCTCCAAAGCTCCTGCTGCACCCGCTAAATGTCCGGTGACTGGTTTGGTTGCACTTATTTGCAGGCGATAAGCATGATCTTTAAAGATATGTTTCAGCGCTATCGTTTCAATTACGTCATTTGTTGGGGTAGCCGAACCGTGAACATTGACATAATCGACTTCTCGGGGGTGCATTCGTGCCCGGCGTAAAGCTTTCTCGAGGGAGCGGGAAGCTCCCCGTCCTTCGGGATGTTGAGCGACAGAGTGGTAGGAGTCGCAGCTTCGGCCATACCCAACGATTTCTGCATAGATCTGAGCGTTCCGACTCAACGCATAAGATAATTCCTCGATAACTACAAAGGCCGCTCCTTCTCCTAAAATAAATCCATCACGGTCCTTATTGAAAGGCCTCATTGCACGGGAAGGAATTTCGTGTTCGCGGCTCATGGCCTTTGCCGCGCAGAAGGTTCCCCAATAACCGTCGAGCATGGGTGCTTCTGTAGCGCCGGCTATCATGACATCGGCATCGTCATCCATGATGGAGGAAAGAGAAAGTCCGATGGCATCCGTTCCGGAGGAACAAGCGGTACAGACTGTCATAGCATGGCCCGATGCGCCCAGAGCGAGAGCAATCTCCGAGCTTCCTCCGCCTGTATAA
>DATGSL010000081.1:0-5514 GCA_035302665.1 Opitutales bacterium
CCCGGTAAAATTCTCAAATCGTGTAATCTCACGAATGAGAGTGAGCGGCACTGTTCCTACGGGTCCGTTTCGCTGCTTGGCAATAATTAAATCAGCCCGGTCGGTCGCAACCGAAAACTCATCGGTCGCATCCTTCGGACGCGCAAGCATAAGAACAATGTCCGCATCCTGCTCAATCGCTCCCGATTCCCGAAGGTCCGACAGACGTGGCTGACGTCGCTCTTTTTCCGATTCCCGATTGAGCTGACTGAGCACAATCACCGGAAGCGAAAGTTCCCGGGCCATCGCCTTCAACCCCCGCGAAAGTTCCGAAATCTGCTGCTCCCGTGCAACGGTGCTATTTGTCCCGGAAAGAAGTTGCAGGTAATCAATGATAATCATGCCGAGGTTGTGCTTGGCATGAAGACGCCGCGCTTTTGCCCGAACCTCCAACAGATTGAGACTACCCGAATCGTCGATCCACAAAGGAGCTTTGCTCAACTCCTTCGCCGCCGCGCCGAGCCGCTGCCCTTCTTCAGCAGAACTGATTCCGTCGCGGAGCCGGATCATACTGACGCGCGCACGAGCGCAGAGCATCCGCATCGCCAACTGGCCACTGCTCATCTCCAAACTGAAAATCAAGGTCGGCACCGGATCGCCTTTTTTGGGAAGACAAACCGCTTCCGCAATGTTCAGAGCGAGACTTGTTTTTCCCATCGAGGGCCGCGCCGCGATAATGATCAGATCGGAGGGATGCAGCCCGTAAGTCATCTTGTCGAGATCGACAAAACCGGACGAAACTCCTGTCAGCTCGCCTTTCCTCTCAAGAAGTTTCTGAACAAGAACGACCGCCTCATCGATCGATTCCTTGATCGGACGCGAAGTATCCGAACTCCGCTGCTCGCTGATTTGAAAAATTTCCTGCTCAACCTCTTCGAGAAATTCGTCAAGTCCGCCCTGATATTCGTGACATTTCTCGATCGTCGAGGAAGCTGTCCGAATGAGGCGGCGCAGAAGATGTTTCTCCCGGACAATATCGAGAAAATGGCTGGCATGAGCGGTTGTTTCAACGCGGTCCGTCAGCCGATTGATAAATGGCAAGCCGCCGATTTCCTCGAGATGCCCCCGTTTTTTCAGCTCTTCCGCGAGCATAATCTCATCGACGGCCGTATGGCGGTCGAAGACGGCACAAAGAGCTTCGTAAACTAACTGGTGGGCCGGTTGATAAAATCCTTCAGGCGGAAGTTGAGCCGCCAAACAACGGTCGATGACGTCGTGATCGAGGATACAACAGGCAAGAAGCCCCTCTTCCGCATCGATATTGTGCGGAGCGGTGCGGGAAAGAACGGCGTCGACCCTGTTTGGGCGGACGCCGTCGGAATTCTTTGCCGGTCCCTGTTCGCGACGCCTAAAAGGCGATCTATGAGAGCCAGGCATTCGGGTCGGAAGATGCTTTAGTTTTCGGCTTCGGACTCGTCGTCACTCTCGACGACAACATTCTCGGAAACGATATCGTATTCGAAATCGACCGAAATCTCCGGGTGAAGCCGGATACGCGTCGTGTGCTGACCGAGAGTTCTGATCGGACTGTGGAGACCGATCTGCTTCCGATCGATCTCGATTCCCTGTTCAGCCAAGCGCTCCTGGAGGTTGGCGGCGGTAACCGATCCGAACATCCGGCCGCCTTCACCGGTTTTCACAGCAATCGCCACCTGAGCTTCCGCGATTTTCTTCGCAATCTCCTGCGCTGCTTCGAGATCCTTTTTCTCGCGGATCGCGCGAGCTTTTTGCAGAGCTTCGATTTGTTTGCGATTCGCCTTGTTCAGGGGCACCGCCAGTTTCTGAGGAAGCAGAAAATTACGCGCATATCCTGCACGCACTCTTACCTGCTCACCTTCACCGCCGAGATTATCGACAGGCTTGATCAACAAAACTTCTGTAGTGGCCATAGTTTTTCTTTTTTATAAATTAGATAGGTTTGAATGAAGCAGCTTAGAACGGAACATCTTCATCGACATCGTCGTCGATAACCGGGCGTGAAGGCGGCGCTGCCTGAGCCTGCTGTTGTTGCGGTGGCGCACCCATTCCCGAATCGGCCGCTCCGCCATACGATCCATCGTCCCCCCCGCGACCATCGCCGCTGTCGCGACCTCCGACAAACTGAAATTGCTCGAGAACGACGCTGAGCTTGCTCCGCTTCTCCCCCGTATTCGTTTCCCACCGGTCAAATCTCAGCCGCCCTTCGAGCAGAATCGCCCGCCCTTTCGCAAGATATTTCGAAATCACCTCGGCCTGCCGTCCGAATGCATCGATATCGACAAAAGTAGTCTCCTCGCGCTTATTGCCGTCTTTGTCAGTAAAATTGCGGTTCACTGCCAAACCGAAATTGCAGACCGAATTCCCGCTCGGCATGACCCGCAACTCGGGATCGCGGGTCAGGTTTCCCATAAGAATTACTTTATTGAAATTCGCCATCGGTTTTTCGTCGGTTTGGAGTGAAAAGGAGCGGGGAAAGAGCTTAGGCCGTACGCTGAACCAGGATACGGTCCACCGCCTTGTTCAAGCGAAAACGCTCGTGAAGAGCATTCGGCCGGTAGCTCGGCATCCGAAAATCAATTTGGAGGTAAATACCGGAGGTTAGATTCCGATCAGGCGTGCGCGCAAAATCGCGCGGACCGAGGTTCTCGATGTTGACGATCTCAGCCTGCTCCGCTTCGACTTCTTTCTTCAACTCTTCGATGATCTCCTCGACCGATTCCTTCCTGTCTCGCATATCGAGTACGAAGGTCGCTTTATAATTCTGACTCGTTTGGCTCATTTTGGATTTTTTGTTTCTGATTTACTTGATTCATGGCAGAGTTCGCCCCGCTGTCAATCAACAGGTGAAGTGCCTCCAGGAATTCCTTTTCTTTGCTTTCCAACAGTTCCTTCTGCTCCCTTGAAAACTTCCCCAGCACAAAATCGCTCAAAGTGATTCCAGCTGGAGCACGCGGCCCGATTCCGATCCGAAACCGAAGAAAATCGGGACCGAGATGCCGGATCAGACTTCTCACCCCATTATGTCCCCCGGCACTTCCTCCCGTCGATATTCTGAGATGCCCCAACTCCAGATTGACTTCGTCATAAACAACAACCAATCCGGTCGGCTCGATCCGATAATACCGGCAAACCGCACCGACAGCTCGACCACTTTCGTTGACATAGGTTTTTGGCTTTACGAGCAAGATCCGTCGGCCGTCGCGCTCAATTGTTGCAACATCGGCTTCAAATTCGCGTTTTTTGGCCCAGGAACCATTGTGCTCGCGGACAAATGCATCCACCAGATCGAACCCGACATTGTGGCGCGTCCCCTCGTATTTTTTACCGGGATTCCCCAAGCCGGCGATGACCATCGGCAAACTCATTCTGCTCTGTCAATCGCGCAGCTTCAGGAACGGAAACGATCGAACGTTACTCAGCTGATGCTTCAGATTCACCTTCGGTTTCAGGAGTCTCACCCTCTGCTTCCGGCTCAGCTTCAGCCTCAACACCTTCTTCGATCTCCTCTTCCTCGACGAGACGTTCCTCAACGCAACTGACGATCACATGATCCTCGTCGGCCACGTAGGTCACTCCTTCGAGCTTCGGCAAATCCTTCACATGCAGCGACTCGCCCGCTTTCAACTCCGTCACATCAAGCTCGATCGCGCCCGGCAAATCTTTCGGCAAGCAGCGGACATCGACCGTATAACTGACAACATCAATCGTTCCATTCTCGTGGGTAACGCCATAGGCATCGCCGACGATCTGAATATTGACGGCCGTTTCCATCTCCTCCTTAGCGGAGACTTCGAGGAAATCGACATGGAGAATGCGGTCATTGATCGGATTTCGCTGAACCTCCTGAACGATCGACAAGACCGGTTTTTCGCCTTCCTGGGAAATTTCAACCAAGGCAGTCGTCGCAGCAATCTCTTTCAAAAGTCGATTGACCTCCGAATCCGAAACAGCCAATTGAACTGCCTCCGCTTGCTGACCATAAAGCACTGCCGGAACTTCGCCGCTGGCCCGCAGCCTCTTCGCCGCTCCCCGCCCGCTCTTGATCCGTGCACGCACGTTGAGTTTAATGTTTTTCATAGCGCTTCTAACAAATGGAATCTCAGAAAGATCAGCAAAAGCTGTCTTCTTCTATCGGGAAAAGGGAAAAGCGTAAGTCGGTAAAATTCAAAATCAATCAAAAGTTTCTGTTTTCTGAAACTATCAGGCCCCGACGCAACCAGAAGCCCTCCACACCGACTCCGAAAGGTCGACTCGCCACAATGCATTTTGCTGCGATACCTGGTGGTCGCTACAGAACTCGAATCTGTGACCTCCTGCGTGTGAAGCATTAGAGGGTGTTTTTCCCATTTCGTCAAGTCTCATCAATCCGCATCAAATAGCCGATTGCGCCCGATTGGCTATTTCTCTCTTCATCCGAAATTGGCCGAAAAAACAGGCCGTGCGTAGTACCATGCGTAGAAAAAACGGTTGTATTCGAGAATTGGATAAATTTGACCACCTCAACCTCCGGTGATCGCTGCACCACCTCCTTTTGCCAGCAAGGGAACGACAACCTCCATCGGTGCGTTTTGAAAACCGACCATCTCGCGTTTGAAACGCGGAACGGCTTTTCGATCAGATTTGAAATCGCATCGAAAACGGCCTTCGAGAACACTTCCGTTTGAAACGCAAAACTCAGCCAACAAAAAAGCCGCCCCGGATGGAGCGGCCAGTCTCATTTGAAATCGGAGATGGTGATCTATTTACCTCAACCCTTATCACGCCTCGGCGTAAAACTGCTCAATCGGAATGATCTCCGGTCGACATTTCTGCTCTACATCTATCATTCCTTTCAGGTGAAATAGCTTCCAACGGTTATAAGGCAGGAGTTCTTCCAACTCGTTCAGAATCAACACCTGCCTTCCCCTTGTTGCACTTCGTAGTTCCGAACGATGAAATTCCAATACCTGAAGAAGCGCTAGCCCTACTACCATTGCGTCGGTTTTCGTTTTGCAATCGAGGACATGATGACGCCAATGAAATTGGATATCAGTGTTTGCCTGTCGGATCCAAGCATCCGTAAATCGGTCATCAGCCAACATCCATTCAAGCTCAGGGAAGACAAAGGGAAGAATTTCAGCCTTGGTTTCCTTTTTCATATCAGTTTCTCCAAACAAGACCGCCGTGCTACTGGCCGGGGTGACAATTGGGCACAGACGCGCCCTCCCGGCTTTCACACGGCGGAAATTCTTTGGATAGTCTGTTCTTCGGCTTGTCACGGCCATGAACAGAAAACTACGGATCAATCACACGCCTGCAAGCCCTAAATCATGTCGAAGCCCCTGCACTTCCTCCACTAACGTTTTTACTTGATCCAGTAAGGACGTGCGGCCTTCTTCGGCTGATTGCTTCCCTTCGTCGATTTCCGCAATCGCATCAGGTCCGTCTCTCAGCTGCTGCATCCAGTCTTCTCGATTGCGCGAAAGCTCTCCAGAATCAACCAGACTCATCCTCGCT
>DATGSL010000082.1:0-9157 GCA_035302665.1 Opitutales bacterium
GTTTTACTGCGCCCGCGGCATCGATAAATTGACCAAAAGGGAGAACAGCGACGGTCGTTAGCGCCGGGATGAGCGCGAGGATCGGCGCCAGCATGTAATAAAACCGGTTAACATGATCGGGAATTATGTCCTCTTTGAAGAGAAACTTAAGTCCATCGGCCGCCGGTTGAAAAACTCCAAGACGTGTCAAAACGGGTCCGATTACGGGAATATCGCCGATAATCGGAAGAGTTGTCCGATTCGGCCCTACTCGCCCTTGGATCCATGCGGAGATCTTGCGCTCAGCGAGCACCGCATAAGCACAAAAAGTCATCAAAACGACGACCACAACCACCGCCATTAAAAGCGTCATTAAAAATGAAGTCACGTCCATACGAGAACTGGAAAAGATAATCTGCTTCCCCCGAGGGTGTCACTCTCAAAACCGGAATTTCCTCATCCAATCGACTTCCCGCTCCGATTGGAACCGTTTTTTAAATAATCTTTCCATTTCTTCATTTCTCAACCGCCGATTTTTCGTGTTTCTTTAAAGGAGTCCGGTTAGGCTCGAAAAATGGCGAAAAAACGTCCGTTCCACTTTCTCCTGATCCTTCTCGGTCTTCTTTTTTCGGCTCTGTCACTCCTCCTCGGCTGTTCCTTCAGCGCGGAGAGCAACAATGTTCGGGTTCAATCGCCCGGCTACGGATCGGACGACGATCCTTACAATCGTCAAACGTATCCGTAACTTCATTCAAACCGCGGATACGCAAAACCGTTTGCCTCTTCGGCCGATTTTTACGAAGATGCGCTCTCCATTTTCCTTTTTCTAAACGACTTCGATGACGACCGCTCTTCTCACTGATAATTACGAACTGACGATGGCGCAGACCTATTTGCAAAATGGCCGTTGGAAGGAACGCGCGGTTTTCGATTACTTTTTTCGAACATTGCCCTTTGAAGGAGGATATGCCGTTTTTGCCGGACTCGAAGATCTGGTTCAAAACCTCCAGACTTTTCGCTTTGGCCCCGAAGAACTCGATTATCTCAAAAATACCGGCTACACCGATGATTTTTTGGCTTATCTCGAAAAATTCGAATTTTGCGGCGATCTTTATTCACCCCCGGAAGGCGAAATCATTTTTCCGAACGCACCGATTTTGCGGATTCAGGGAAATCTGATCGAAGCGCAGATCATCGAGACGATTTTGCTAAATACATTGAATTTTCAGACCTTGATCGCGACCAAAGCTGCGCGGATCAAGGAAGTTTCCGGCTCCGCGCTCGTAAGTGAATTCGGTTTCCGACGTGCACCCGGTCTCGGTGGACTTGCCGCCGCGCGCGCTGCGATTATCGGCGGTTGTGACAGCACTTCCAATCTCGAAGCCGGACGTCGTTTCCGTGTGCCGGTCGCCGGAACAATGGCTCACAGTTTTGTTCAAACTTACTCAGATGAACTGACAGCTTTTCGCCAATTTGCGAAAGTTCACGGCTCGAAAACCGTCTTGCTGCTCGATACCTACAACACTCTTTATTCCGGGTTGCCGAATGCAATTTCCGTGGCCAAAGAGCTTGAAAAAGAAGGAAAACGACTCGCCGGCGTTCGACTCGACAGCGGCGACCTCGCCTATCTTGCGAAAGCTGTTCGAACCGCACTCGATCGGGAAAATCTGAATTACGTTAAAATCGTCGCTTCCAATCAGCTCGATGAATACGTGATTCGAAGCCTTTACAATCAAGGTGCGCCGATCGATTTTTTTGGCGTTGGAACTTCCCTCGCGACCGGTTTGCCCGATGCCGCGCTCGATGGAGTCTATAAGCTTGCGGAAACGGCCGGTCGTCCGACGATGAAATTTTCGGAAAAGCTCAGTAAATCAACCCTTCCCGGATGCAAAACCGTTTGGCGGCTTTATGATGATGACGGAATGTTCACCGGAGATATTATCGATCTAGAAGGAGCTGATTTTCCCAAAACGATGATCCATCCTTTCGAGCCGGATCGTTTCCGGGATGTCAGCCGATTCCAATTCGAACCGCTTTTAAAACCGGTGTTGAAAGAAGGAAAACTCCTGAATCCCCTTCCCGACGTTCTTGATGCTGCCGCTTATAAAAAAGAGCGGATGGAAAAACTTCCGGTGGAACATCGGCGATTCGAAAATCCACATATCTATAAAGTCGGAATCAGTCCGGCTCTTAAAAACCTTCGCGACGAACTTCGCGTCCAATATCGTCAATCCAAATGAAAGCTCTCCTTGTCGTAGATATTCAAAACGATTTTCTTCCCGGCGGTTCTCTTGCGGTTCCGGAAAGTGACAGAATCATTCCCGTTCTCAACCGATTGATGGAGCGTTTTCCGCTCGCGGTTGCGACGACCGATTGGCATCCGAAGAATCATGCAAGTTTCGCTTCCAATCATCCCGGTCACGAGATTTTTGACGAAATCGATCTCGATGGAGTTACCCAAAAACTTTGGCCCGATCATTGCGTGCAAGGAACTCCCGGAGCGGAATTTCCCAAAGAACTGAATGCAAATCCATTCGCCGCTATTTTTCGAAAAGGATCGGATCCGAAAGTCGATAGCTACAGCGGATTTTTTGACAATCGCCGCGCTCACCAGACCGGTCTGACCGGTTATTTAAAAGGTCTCGGAGTCAAACAACTCTATATCGCCGGTCTCGCCGCTGAAATCTGCGTCTCTTTTTCCGCCGCCGACGGGATTGAGCAAGGTTTCGAAACAGCGATCATCGAAGACGCGTGCGAAGCTCTTGATCCCGAAAGCTATGCACGGAAAAAAGAAGAACTCCAGAAAGAGGGAGTCCGTTTTGTCCAATCGACCGAGTTGATCGAAGAATTAAAAAGGTAAATTTGGAACTTAGGATCGGCGATCGTTTTACTGACATTTCGCAGGGAGGATCAAAAACGCTCCGTCCCGACCATTTTTCACAATCGGCTGATTTTACTTGCGAAGACCGCTTGGACCGACCATTTTTGTTTCTTTTTCCGCAACAAACGACCGCGCGGAAAAGTGATCTATCCTTTTTATAATTTCGAAATGAGTAACGAAAGTGAAACCAAAGCCAAGAAGTCTCTGACGCCTTCCGAGGTGCCTTTTACCGCGCCGGAAATTCTTGCACGCTACGTCACCGATACCGGGAAAATCTTGCCGCGCCGGATTACCGGACTCTGCGCAAATGATCAGCGCAACATCACGAAGCAGATTAAGCGCGCACGCAATTTGCTGTTGATGAAATAATTGCATTGTCGCCGCTCCGGTCGCATCCTGCTCAGCGGTGGCAACCATTTATCCGAGTTCGGACGAAAACATCTCTTTTCTGAGTAAAAAAATACTCGGAGGAGAGCTTGTTGCTGTACCGACCGAAACGGTTTACGGCCTGGCAGCCGATGCTTTCAATGCCGAGGCATGCGCACGAATTTTTGAATCAAAAGAACGTCCTTTCTTCGATCCTCTGATTGTCCATCTTCCGGTTGACTACGATTGGACTCGAATTTGTTATCCTCCTCCCCTTCTAACGGTTTTAGCGGAAGCTTTTTGGCCCGGTGCTCTAACGGTTGTTGTTCGGAAAAAACCGTCGATTCCCGATATTGTCACCGCCGGTTTCGACTCGGTCGCAATTCGCGTGCCAAATCATCCGGTTTTTCAACAACTTCTCAGCCGTTGCAAACGTCCCCTCGCTGCTCCGAGCGCCAATCCGTTCGGATATGTCAGTCCGACGACAGCCGGGCACGTTCAGGAGACCCTCGGCGAAAAAATTTCCTATATTCTCGATGGCGGACCGAGCCAAATCGGATTGGAATCGGCGATCATCGATCTCCGAGATCCCGATCGAATTTTTCTTTTGCGTCCGGGTGCGATTCCGAAATCCGACATCGAAGCGGTACTCGGAAAAAATGTACAAACACTTGAGCGCAAACCGGAAAGAACCGAAACCATGCCGGGACAGCTGGAACGGCATTACAGTCCGAAGACACCTGCTTTCCTTCGCGAAAAAATCGAATCAGAAGAACCGCTTCAGCATCCTTCGACCGCGTTTTTATTTTATCAAAAGCCGTCGCCTTCGATCGAGCATCTGGAAAATGTTTTTTGGCTTTCCGAAAAAGGTGATTCGGTCGAAGCGGCCCGTCGGCTTTTTTCCCGGCTTCATGAAATCGATCGAGTCGGTTTCAAAAAACTCATCGCTGAAAAAGCTCCGGATTCCGGTCTCGGAATTGCAATCAATGATCGCCTTCGCCGTGCGGCCGCCCGCTGATTCGCATATTTTTATCTGGAAACCGATTTTCCCAGGTAGTTGAGTAACCAGACTTCCTTCCAAACGCGATAACGGCCTTCGGTCGATATTCGTCCGTATTCCTCGCGTAAATCCCGCGGATACAGGAAGCCAAGCTCCGTGTTCAACCGCTCCAGGATCAATTGCTGTTCATTCAGATCCATCAGTGGATCCCGTTCCTCCCACTCGACGAAGGTGAGCTTCGATTTCCGGAGTCGCTTCAAATGCGCGCGATAAAGGCTCTCAATGCTCCGCGTCCAGGTTTTCCGAAGGTGCTTCCAACTTTCCGGATAAAAGCCGCCAAAGGGCGTGTAAAAATTGTCGGTGACAACCCGCGTTTCGTCTTCTGTTATCGAATCAAAACTGAAACAGATCGTTAAATTTCCTGATCGCTGAGGAATGAAAATGACCTGCACCCGAATCTTTTTGTCGGGACTTTGAAAAATGAAATTCCTGACAATGAGATCGAATCCGAGATCGGCCTTGAGCGACTGGATCTGTTGAAAGCCATTCTTCCGCAACCATTCGCGGACATGAAGGAATCTTTTTTGAACCGGCCAATCGTTCGATTGGGAATGTTCGGTGAAACGCGGAAAGAGCGGAATCGAGCTTCGACTCAGCGCTTGGATCGCAAACCAGGTGAACATCGTTTCGATCAAAAACCAGAAGAGAAATGCACTGACTGCGAGAACCCAAAACGGACGATCGGTCCAACCGAATTCGCGCGAAAAGAGCGCCATTCCGCCGGCAAAAAGGATCCAGCGCATCCATCGACTGAATATCGCGACGATCGGCGACGCCCACCGATTGTTCCAGTAGACGAGGAAAATCGAGAGGAGCGCGACGCAAACAAGCAGATTAATGGCCAACAAGGAATTGCCTGTTTCCATCAAAACTTACGAATTTTCCGGATTTTGTCCTTTTTTCGAATCATCGAGGCGCAGAGGCATGATCACACAAATAAAGCTTTCGAGCGATTTGAAGACGCCGGGACTGAGCGAATCTTTCAATTCAAAATAAATTTCATCGTGCGTCAGCGCTTTGAGCGGATCCATCAGGAAAAACGGATTGAAAGCGACTTCGATATCCGGTCCTTCGTATGAAATCGCCATCGATTCATGAGCGTCGCCGAAATCGGCACTCGACGCAGTGATCTCGAGCAGATTTTTCGTAACGTTTAGGCGGACGGAGCTGTCTTTATCGCTCGAAACCAAAGCCGCCCGATGAATGCACTGGAGAAAAAGTTCCCGCTCCAGTTTGATTCTCTGGTGAGTCTCTTTGGGAATAACCTGTTGATAATTCGGATAATTTCCTTCGACGATCTTCGAAACCAGATTCACGCTTCCGCTCATTCCCCCCGATTCCTCACTCGTTTCCAAATCGAAAGCAACCTGCTGATCGCTGAACGAGATCGAAACGTTATTTCCGAGATCGAGAAGGCGTAGAACTTCCGCGGCTGTTTTTGCAGGGATAATGATACTACCGGCTCCTTCTGGCGGAAACTCCAGCTCCTTGCTTGTCAGAGCCAGACGGCGTCCATCAGTTGCGACGACCGACAATTTACCATCTTCAAAGTTGAAATAAACACCGTTGAGAATATAGCGGGCCTCATCGGTCGATTGGGCGTAGATCACGCTTCGGAGCATCCGTGCGAGCTGTTCCTGAGGCATCGCTACCGTGCGCTCCTTGCTGAAAGTTGGATACTCGGGAAAGTCCTCTTTACCGATTCCCATGATCCGGAAATTGGAGCTACCGGACGAAACCCGGGTCCAGTGATCCTCGTCGATGTTAATCGCAACCTCCGTATTCGGCATTTCGCGGATCACATTTGCCAGACGGCGGGCCGGAAGTGTGACCGCTCCACTCTCCAGAACCTGCGCTTTGATGCTGCAACGAATCCCGAGATCGATGCTGGTCGTCGTCAATGTGATTTGATCCCCATCGGCTTCGATCAGGACATTCCCGAGGATCGGCATCGACGGGCGTGGACTGACAATATTGAGAACTTGCTGCAATCCGCTGCTAAAATGATCGCGATTTATTTTAAACTTCATAGCTGGAGATCGAGTAAATTTTTCGTGTTGCTGACAACCTTGAGGATAAAGAGAAAATTTTAGAAGATTTATTCTCTATTATTATGCGGCCGAATAAGTCCAATAAGGCTTTGAAACCGTTTATTCAAGCGGGTCGAGCCGGGGAATTTGGATGTGAGGAACTGTCGGATAAATCTGAATAAGTGGCCGGTTGTTCCCAGAGAGGAAAGTTGTTCATATTTATTCACCATCTTTTTTGTGGTTCTTCACAAGTTTTGAGCGCTTGGATTCGAGCTCTTTCAAACGGCGCGCCCGGCGGTTGATCCGTCGGAAATGCATGAAGAGACCGGTAAAAATATACCCGTAAAAAATCACAGCCAGACCGATTCCCCAGAAGCGCCAGAGAAGGACAGCAGCGGCGAGAAGGAGAATGAACGTACGGAAACGGATCCGCATGCGCCAATCGACATGTTTGAAGCCGGGATACCGGATGGCGCTGACCATCAACCACGAAACGAGGAGAAGCAGACCGGGCAAAATGATGACTCCGCCGCGAAGGTCGTAATGATTGAGGAAAAAAACGAGGCTGATGATCGCCCCTGCCGCAGCTGGAACCGGCAGTCCGATGAAATCTTTATTAACCGGTTTTTTATTTCGGTAAAAGACGGCCGGATGGGTTAAAACATTGAAGCGGGCGAGGCGGACCGCGGCGCAAAGAAGGTAAATATAGCCGGTGAACCAGCCGATCCACACGAAAAATGGATAGGTTTCAGCCGGTTTCAAAAGGAGGAAAAACATCATCAGGGCTGGCGCGATTCCGAAGGAAATGATGTCCGCAAGCGAATCGAACTCCTTTCCAAAAAGCGATTCCCGGCCGCCGAGCCGAGCGAGCATTCCGTCGAAAATATCAAAAACGACTGCGGCGAGAATGAAAAGTACCGCATGCGTATAGAGCTCCATCGAAAGGTGCTCCTTGCCGATTTGGGTAACCGTATTTGCCTGGATGCATTTGATGACCGCTACGAATCCGCAGAAAAGATTCCCGGCCGTCATCAAATTCGGAAGAAAGTAGATCCTGCTGGCGCGGGTGCTTTCGAAGATATCCTTGTTAAAATCGGAGTCAGCCATGGAGCAGGAAAAAGTGGGAAGCCGGAAAGGCGGAAATTATCTTTTCAGACTTTCGAGATACTTCCAGAAGGACTGATGTTGCTCCAGCAGCTGTTCTTCCGAGACGGGCATGCCGGTGCGAAAAACGAAATCGGTCAGGGTATTTTTGTGCAAAATGTATTCGCAAAAGAGGGTGTTCTTATTCTGCGTTTCGAAATAAAGCCGAAAATCGCCGACGCGGAGCCGGTAGAAAATCCGTCCATCCCGGTTCAACTTGCCGAGCGGTTCGCGCGGACGCGCCAAGTCTGCGGAAGAGAGAGTGGTGATCGGCTCGATCAGCTGCATTTGCTCGCGTTTATCGAGTTTGCTCAACTCGTGCATTGCCTGATTGCTGAAATTTACCTGATACATTTCGAAAAAGAAAAACGCTCCGGATCACGGAAGCTCATCGATGCCACAGACTATGGGAAAAAATAGATTCGAAGCAACCGCAAACGCCGACTTCTAAACGATCGAATCGGCGATGGTTTAAAGAAAAAGCTTACTTTTGAGAAATTTTTCAAGGTACTTTAATGATCGAACTATGCACGATGATTTTGAGCCGGTAGCCGGTCGGATTTTTGTAGCTATTTCACCGCCCGATTATGCGACCCGTCGCGTGGCGGAAATCCAGAAAAAGGATGATCCGAGAAAGCAATTGAGATGGGTTCCGCCTGAGAAACGGCATCTCACGCTCGCTTTTTTTGGTGAAATGGAAGCCGAAAAACAGCTCGAATTGGCTCGGCTTTTGCAGAACGTTCGCGTCCGGCGGTTTTACCTCGAACTGAAAGGGCTCGGCGTCTTTCCGGGAAAAGGGAAACCGCAGGTTTTGTGGGCAGGACTCGCTCCGGCCGATCCGCTTTTGTTTCAATTGCACGGAAAAATCGAACAGATTGTGCTCGATCTCGGATTCGAACCCGATCTTCGCCGATTCAATCCGCATGTGACCCTCGCTCGATGTAATGAACGGGCGTCGGGCGTCGTTCAGCGAATTTTGAAGAGAAATGCCGATTTTGGTTCGGCGCCTTTTGAGGTCGCGGAAGTGATTCTTTATGCAAGTCAGTTTCATCCGGGCGGCTCAGTTTACACGGAGTTGTTAAAAATTCCTTTTCATTGAACCGAGCCTCTTCTTTTGCCTTTATCAAAGTCTTATGAACGGCCCGCCTTTCCTCCTGCTTTTTCATTTTCTGATTTTTGCAACGCTTTCTGTCGGAGCTGCCGTACCGGAAGTTGATCCGGAGGATCTTCCCCGAATTCCGCCAACAGAGCCTGCCGATGCGCTCGAGACCTTTGAGATCAAAGACGGTTTTAAAATCGAACTGGTTGCATCAGAACCGATTGTCGTCGATCCGGTTGCAATTTCGTTCGATGAAAATGGTCAACTCTATGTCATTGAGATGATCGATTATTCGGAGCGTCGGGACGAGACGCTCGGAAGAGTGATGCTGCTTCGGGATACGGATGGAGATGGAATTTTTAATGAAAGCATTGTTTTTGCCGAAGGACTCGGCTGGCCGACGGCGATCATCTGTTACGACGGTGGAGTTTTTGTCGCTTCCTCACCTGATATTATCTGGCTGAAAGACACCGATGGCGATGGGCGGGCTGACGAGCGGAAAACGGTTTTTACCGGTTTTGGAAGCCACATGAAACGTCTGAATGTTCAGGCTCTTTTGAATAATCTTACTTGGGGCCTCGATAACCGGATTCACGGTG
>DATGSL010000083.1:0-4410 GCA_035302665.1 Opitutales bacterium
TCAAATCATGTGCGGAGTGGAACGAGTTTCACAGGATCAACGAAATTTTCGAAAACGATCAGGAAATCACCGCCATGCTCGGTGAATATCGTCAGCTTGCGGGACAGATTCAAGAAGCGCACACAAATGGCGAACAAACCGGCCATCAGCTGCGCCAGCTCGAACACCTGCAGATCCGGATTCAGCAAAATCACCTTTTTCAACAACGCGAGAATGCGGCCGATGCGATGCTCGGACTTCTCCAGCAGGCGAATCTTGTTCTGACAAATGATCTCGGACTCGACTTCGCTGCCAATGCGAAACCTCAGGAAAGCGGTTGCTGCGGCGGCAACGGAAATGGCGGCGGATGCGGATGCGGTTAGTTTGAGCAAAGGACGAAGGATCGGAAACCTGCACTCCGCCCAATCAATGGAACTTACCTCCTATTTCGGAGGTTGCCCGAGCAATTCGTCAACGCGCTTGAATTCGTAACCACGTTTTTTCAGTTCCTCGATCAGCGCCGGAATTCGCGGATGAAATTTATCGGTTCGCCCATCGCCAGCTCCAACATGAAGAAGGAGTAAAAAGCCGTTCAAACCATCCTTTTCCCGCTCTTCAAAATCGAGAATGCTTCGGAAAATCGTTTCGGACGAACGAAAATTGGCTGCTGCTTCTTCCGTGTAATCGGCATGAGAAAGCGTGCCGGGCGTATTGTTGATGAGCGGACGTCCCTCTTCCTTCGCCCACTTGGCGATCGTCTCGTTGTAATATTCGTAAGGCGGAATCCACCAGCGCATCTCATCGGTCGGCACGCCGAGCGCTTTCAATTCCTCGACATTTTGTGCGAGATCTTCCGAAAATTCTTCCCGGGTTACCAAGGTCTGCGAACGATCTTCCCAAGGACAGTAAAGCAAATGCGCATGCGAATGCGGGCCGACATAATGCCCTTCAGCAATCGCTCGCCGGATGATTTCCCGGTGATCCTCGCGTTTCAAAAAATCTCCGGTAAAGAAAAATGAGCCCGGAAGCGATTCCCGTTTCAACGTATCGAGGATCTCCGCCGCTCCTTCGCCGAAGTGCCCGCCCGTAAAAACCAGCGCCAGCTCTTTTCGCTCGCGGGAGCCGCGGATAACAGCACCAAAAGCGGTTTCGCGTACCGGCGTATCTGCACGTTTTGTCATTTTATTTTCCCCAATAGAGGCTCGCCGCCGAAAAAACGGTAGGCTTATCGCTGCCCCTTTGGCGGCGGTCTCCCTTGATGCCAATGGCCATGATTCGGATCCCAGTGCTGATCATTTGCCGCGTCGTATTCCCACGGTTGCGGCGGAACAGCCGATCGCGCATTCGACGGAGGAGTTCCTTCGTGCCAATGTCCGTGATCAGGATCCCAGTAGCGATTTTGCTGAGCATCGAACTCAAATGGCTCAGGTTTTGCCTCCCACGGTCGCGTCCTCGCCAGCACAACTGCGGCGATGATCAGAACCAAAAGGAGAAGTCCGTAAGCGATCCGCTTGAGCTGATTCTGCACCGAGTCCGGTTTGTCCGGAGTCGACTGGCGTTTTTTCGCACAGCAGTTTTTGTAAGCTCTTCCGCTCCCGCACGGACAAAGTGCATTGCGATTCGGGCCTTTTCTCCGTTGCGGACGTTTTTTCTTGCGAGCCATAAATCGAGAGAGTCCCGCAGATCGGTCAAAATCGTCCGCGGGTGGGAAATCAAAACTAAAGAGGGTTCGAATCAAACTGGTCGGGCCGGGGAGAATCGAACTCCCGACCTCTTGCACCCCATGCAAGCGCGCTACCAGGCTGCGCCACGGCCCGACTACAGTTGGAGGATTGAAACAACAGGGAAAAACCGGCAGATGCAAGTTCTTTTCATCGATTCGCAATCGGAGCACGCACGCGGAACGATTCCCCGATTCTCAGCATCCCGCGGAAAACGAAACCGGATGCAACGCCGATTGAATGGAACTCTCGCTGTTCTTCGAAAATGACGTTGCCGGCAAACGTCTTCTCGCCAATCTTTGCGCTCATGGGAAAAAACAAACAGGCCACCTGGGGAGGAAGATTTGCAGAAGGTCCAGCTGATCTGATGCTCCGTTTCAGCGAATCGGTATCGTTCGATAAGCGCCTGGCTCCGTATGACATCCGCGTCAACAAAGCCCATTCCGCCATGCTTGCGAAAATCGGAGTTCTTTCCACCGAAGAGCGCGATCAGATCCACTCCGGCCTCGACGAAGTCGCAAAACGGATCGAGAAAAACGAAATCGTTTGGGAAAGCGCTCTCGAAGATGTCCACATGAACATCGAGCAGGAGCTGAGCAAATCGGTTCCGGCCGCCGCGAAAATGCACACGGCGCGCAGCCGAAACGATCAGATTGCGACCGATATGCGGCTCTTTTTCAAAGATGCGTGCGCGCAAATCGAACAAAAACTCCTCGATCTGATCGATGTTCTCGTCGATCTGGCGGACCGGACCCGCGCGATTTACATTCCCGGATATACGCATTTGCAACGGGCGCAGCCGGTTTCGATGGCCCATCAATTTCTCGCCTACGTTGAGATGTTCGAACGCGACCGCCGTCGTTTTCAACAGGTTGCCGCGAATGCAAATTTCTGTCCGCTCGGCTCGGGCGCCATTGCCGGAACGACGATCCCGATCGACCGCGAATTCGTTGCGATCGAGCTCGGCTTCGTCGATTCGAATGGAAATCCCCAATTGACGCGCAACAGCATGGATGCCGTCAGCGATCGCGATCTTTTTCTCGAATTCGCTTCAGCCTGCGCCATGTGCGGGCTTCATTTTTCGCGGGTTGCCGAGGATATGATTTTGTGGAGCAGTCAGGAATTTCATTTTATCGAGCTTCCCGATGCTTTTTGCACTGGTTCGAGCCTGATGCCGCAGAAAAAAAATCCCGACTCGATGGAATTGATCCGGGGAAAAGCGGCGCGTCTTCACGGCAATCACCAAACGCTGGCAATGCTCGTGAAAAGTTTGCCCTTTACCTACAACCGGGACCTTCAGGAGGACAAACCGCCGGTTTTTGACAGCTTTGACCAAACGATTCTGATCCTTGAGGTTCTTCTTCAATCGCTCGCAGGATTGTCGGTCAATGAAGATGCCTGTGCGGCAGCAGTCGCTGATCCGCTTTTGCTCGCGACCGATCTTGCCGATTACCTCGTTCTCAAAGGTGTCGCCTTTCGGGAAGCACACCACATCGTCGGCCGGTTGGTGAAAATCGCTGAGGAAAAAGAGATGCCGATCGACCAGCTCGATCTCGAGGAAGTCCGCGCGGTTTCCGCTGCATTGGACGAAGATTGGACAAGTGTTTTTCAGCTAAAAACCGCGATGGAGCGGCGCACCGGCGTCGGAATGCCCGGACCGGATCGAGTGGAAAAAGAGATTTCCGAGTGGCGGAAGATTCTTGCGGAAAAATCGGATAATCGGGTAAAGTGATACCTGCTTGACTCGCTTTCGTTGAAAAAAGCGAGAGGCCCGACAACCCGACTCAAACCGAATCATGACCGACTCTCTGCGTCCGTACCGAATGGGGTGGGCGTTCGCCTTTTTCAATGCGATGACGTGGCAAGTCGCGCTCGGAACGCCGCTGGTGCTTCTTGCTGAGAGCCTCGGCGCCACGGTTTTTCAGGTCGGGCTTCTCTATTCGTTTTTGTTTTTAACGACGCCGTTGCAAGTTCTTTCGACCGCGTTGTTACCTCGATTTGGATACAAAAACCTGATGCTTTTTGGCTGGGGCACGCGCGCTCTTTGCCTGCTGGTTCCTGTCTATCTTGCATGGGCCCGCCCGGCCGATCCGCAGGCTTGGCATGTAAATATTTTGATCTTAAGCCTGCTCTTTTTTGCGATCCTCCGTTCGGTCGGCAACTGCGCTTTCATTCCGTGGATGTATTCGATTTTGCCGAATCATGTTCGCGGACGATATTTTGCAAATGAGCAAATTTTTGGAGGTCTCGCCGGTGTCGGAACACTGCTTACCTGCTCGCTCCTCTTTTATTGGCTGAATCTTTTCGACGCATTTCTCTGGCAATATCTTCTGGCGATCGCCGGAGCGCTTTTAAGCTGGCAGGCTTTGCGGAAAATCCCCGACGGTCCGCAACCACATCCGATCGAAATCGAACGTGTTTTGCGCGAATCGCCCCGACTTCTCTTCCGCCGCAGCCGCTACCGGCAATTTCTGTGGACGAGTGTCCTTTTCACGATTTGTTCGTCGCCGATCGTGCCCTTCAGCGTCTATTTTTTGCGAACAGAAGCCGGTCTTCAGCCAGCGCAAATCATTATTTTCACGACCCTCCAATATATCGGAGCAATCGCCGGATCGCTGGTGATCCGCAACTTGATCGATCGAACCGGACCCCGCGTTTTCTTCAGAGTCTCGGTCGCGCTTTACTCGGGCGTCGCTCTCCCGTGGTGGAT
>DATGSL010000084.1:0-7268 GCA_035302665.1 Opitutales bacterium
CGAGTCCGATAAATATCCCGGCAACTGCTGCGACAAAGACAAATTTCAAGCTGCTTCCCATTCGGAGTCGGTTAGAAAAAGAAAACCAGTTGCAGAAATAATTCGCAACAAAATGGTCGGGGCGGACGGATTCGAACCGCCGGCCTCCCGGTCCCAAACCGGGCGCTCTACCAGGCTAAGCTACGCCCCGAAGCGAAGAAATGACCATCGCTTGTTTTGAGCCATGCTGTCAAACATTTCTTTTAAAATATTCTTATAAAACGAAACCCGACTCGATTCCACTGATTGACAGCCCTCGTTCCAATGCCAAACTTCAAGGTAATATAAACAACTTGCCCCATGTCGATCCGCTTACAGAAGAAGGCTCCCCAACCGCCCGGATATTTTATCCGCTCCAATCCAAACGATCCCGAACGCGGGCCGCTCTCGATCGAAAACCTCCGCGATCTCGCCGAATTCCAGAATCTTCAACCCGATTCCCTCATCCGCCCCGAAAATGTGGAAACCGCACGGCCGCTCCGCGACCTCCCCGAAATCTTTAAAATCGTTTTTCCTGAACGAAAGCAATTTTCGCTAAAACCGCGCACGATTGCCGACGATCCCGATGCCGATCTTCCGCCGGTCGATGCCGCCAGCCTCTATCGTTGCGAGATCGACCCGGCCGATATCAAGCCGACCGAACGAAGAAAACCGACACCGCCTCCACCGCGCGCCACAAACGAGATTCAGCAGCTCCTTTCAGAAGAAAACGCCCTTTTAAAAAAAGCAAAAGGTCCTTCCGAAAGAGTGAAACCACCCTTCTTTCGATCCCATCTTGTTTTCTCCGTCGTTCGCTGGTCTCTCGTTGCCCTTCTCATTTTCACCCTGATCTCGACCTGGAGCGAATTCGCTGATGCTCCTATGTGGGGCGTTCTCATTTCGCTTCCGCTTCTGGTTTTTATCGGCGCTTTATCCGCCGGGCCTTTTCTCGACTGGTTGCTCGATTCACTTAGCGAACGTTTTACCCAAATGCCGCCTCCGGAGATCGACTACACCGAAGCGGAAGAATTTTTCCGCGCCGAAAAATGGAAGCAAGCGACGATCGCTTATGCGAAAATACTGAAGGATGATCCGCGTCAACTCCGCGCCTACCGCGAAGGGATCGCGGCAGCAATTGCAGCCGGCGATAACAAAAAAGCTGCCCAATTCCAGAAAGACGCCTCGCAGTACCTCAGTCCCCACGACCGAAATCTCCTCGAAGGCGCACTCCACCGTCACGGCCTTTTGCCGTTGCCAGAGCCAAATTCAAGAAAAGATGAATAAATAATAGCCCGAACAGATGCCCCGCCTACCCCGCCTTTTCTTTATTCTCTCTTTTTTATTTTTTTCCGTTGCGTCGACCACTTCAGCCGCTCCGCGCCTGTCAGCCGAGAGTCTGCAAACGCTTCTTGAAGAGGCGACCGAGTCTTTCGCGCAAGGCAATTTCACCGCAGCTGCCGACCGATTCGCTCGGATCGAAACCAATTTTTCAGAAGAGGATGAATTACAAGACGAATCGTTCCTTCGCCGTTTTCTTCCTGTTAAAGGACACGCCGAATTCGCTGCCGGTCGACCGATTGCCGCTGCCGAAACCTTTTCCCGATTCGTCGATCGTTTTCCCTCTGATCCTCAACATGCAGATGCACTTTACGCACTGGCCCTCACCCTTCAGGAAAATGGCAGCATCGATCCATCTCTGGAACGTTTTGAAGAATTCGAGAAAACCTATCCGCACCACCCGCTCAAAAACCTCGCAGAAATGCAGCGGATCCGCCTGCTCCTCGCACTCGAAAAACCGGAAGAAGCTCTCGGGATCGTCGATTCGATTTCTGAAAATGAGAAAACCAACAACGCAGCCGATCGGGCGCGACTTCAAATCGCCCGCTATTTTTTAAAGGAGGAACAACCTCTCCGAGCCGCCAAAATCGTGCTCGCGCATCGCTGGGATTTGAAACGGACTCCGGAAATCGCATCGCTTTCCCTAACAGCCTTCGAACTCGGCGATCAACTACAGACTCAAAACAAATTTTCCGGTGCTCTTCGCCTTTACCGGCTCGTACTTCCTTACGAAACTCTTCGCGCAGAATTGACTGAGCGCATTGCTGAACTCACCGATCGACAAACAAAAAGAAGCGGAGAACATCCGTTTATCGGGCACGATCGTGGAATCCTCCTCGGACGCTTAAAACAACAGCAAAAGCATTTTAACAAAAGCGAGGACTACACCGATTCGCTTCTTCTACGCCGCGGCCAAATGTTTCTTTTCATCGATCGGCCCCATGAAGCCTGGCTCCTTTTCGAACAACTCGCCCTCGACGAAAATGTATCTCCGCAAATCCGTCAGGATGCACATTACCGATGGGCGATGGCCGCGAGCGCGCTCGAAGAATGGGAAGCCGCCCTGGCGATCGCCCGCTATTTTCTTTCGGAATATCCGGAATCCCCTCTCGCTCCGGAAACGCTTTCGCTCATTGCTCAGGCTCATCAAGAACAACGTCGCTATCCGGAAGCAATCGATATTCTCGAAGATCTCCGCAAACATTTTCCAACCCATCCTCTCGCCCAACGCTGGTCGTTCACTCTCGGTTTCAACAAAACCGCGCTCGAAAAATATCCGGAAGCCCGCACCGATTTTCAACGAGCGAAAAACGACTTTCCAGAGAGTCCTCTTCAGGCAAATGCCGGCCTTTGGCATGCACTGACCTTCTTTTTTGAAAAAGATTACGAGAATGCCCTGGCCGAATTCGATTCGTTAGCTGCCGAATATTCCTCACATCGGCTCGAAGGCGAAATCTCTTACCGTCGCGCCGCAACTTTGTACGCGATGCGCGATTACGAACGAGCGGCGATCGCAACAACGCAATTTATCGACGATTTTCCACATCATCCGCGCTTCGGCGAAGGTCTCGTCCTTCTCGGCGATATCCAAATGGGCGCTGCCCGACTCGACGAAGCACTGAGCGTTTTCAGAAAAATTCCACCCGAGATGGAGAACCTCTATCTTTACGGTCTCTTTCAACAAGGAAAAATCCTTCGCGCGCAGGAGGATTTCGATGAAATGATCGCCCTTTTTTCGGACTACATCGAAAGCGGCGACGGACGAAAGCCCCGGATAAGCGAAGCGCTTTACTGGATTGGTTGGGCTTATGCTCAAAAGGGAAATTCCGAAAAAACCATTCCGCTCCTCCTGAAAGCGCTGAACGATTTCGGAAACGATCCGGATGCGCGGGAGATCGGCTCCATTTTGAATCTCCTCGCTCCGCTTCATCGATTTCTCGATTCTCCGGAAAACAGCTTCGCCGCTTGGCTCGAAACCGAACGAAAAAATGCTTTGGAATCCGGTTCGCTCACTTACTTCAGCCGACTCACTCTGCAGCTCTCGGACCTTCTCCTTCATGAAGGTTTTCCGAACCGAGCGGAACAACTTTATTTCGAAATAACGGCTCGCGTCCGACCGAAAGCGCTCGATCCGGAAGCCCTCGGAAAAATCGGCCGATTCCTAGCTGAGAAAAACCTTCAAAATGCCGAGGAATATTTTTCGCAACTTCTGGAACGATTTCCAAATGCTCCCGAACGCGCCTTCGCCTATCACGGTCTGGGTGTTCTCGCTTTTCAGCGCAATGAGTTCGACACAGCGCTCCGTTGGCTCCGGCTTTTCCAAAAGGAAACACCCGGACATCCGCTCGCAGGCGACGTCTTTCAATTTACCGGCGAAACTCTTCTCGCATTGGAACAATATCAAGAAGCCAACGATGAATTCGAAAAAATTCTCGAACTTCGCACACTCCGCGGCCGCCCTCATGCGAAGGCATTGATCGGCCTCGCTCAGACTTGGGCAGCTGCCGGTGATCACGCTCGGGCAATTGCCTACTACCAGCGAATTTACACGATGCACCGGGCACAAACCGATCTCGTCGGTTCCGCCTATGCAGCGAGCAGCGCCCTTTTCGAAAAACTTGGCGACCTCGACGCTGCCCACCGCACTCTTGTCGAAATGCTTTCAATTGCTGAACTCGCCGATCTGGAAATAACCGCCAAGGCACAAGAAACGGCGGAAATTCTCGCGGCCCGCCTTGAAAAAGAAACCTCCTTGAATTCCGAACCATGAACCAAAATCTTCTCGTTTCCGTTTCGCTCGCATTTCTCCTCAGCATCTCGAGTGCCTCAGAAAAAACTTCGGCCTGGATCGAAATCGAGCTGAACGACGGACAGACTTTTTCAGGAGAACCGGTCTCCTACCGCAACCACGTCGTATCGATTCGGACGATCGTCGATGGAGGTGCGTTTGACCGCGGTTTCCCCGCGGATTCGATCGCATCCCTCCGATTTCCCGATGAAAAAACCGTCGCTCATGCCCGCGACCTCATCGATGGGGAAATAACCGAAGAAACTCTTTCGGTTCTCGAAAAAATCTGGCTTCCGCGCGCACCTTTTCTTTCCCTTCTCGACGAGGAAACGATCGGTCTCCTTGCCCACCTTCCCGGCGCTCAACTCGCTCTCGGCGATCCTTATCGGGCGGTCGGACTCGCCCAACGTCTGTTGCCGCACGCCGCCGAAACCGAATCAGCCGACCGGATTCACGAAGTTATTTTGCTCGGATATCTGAAACTGGAACTTTGGGAAGAAGCAGAAGAACGGGCGAAAGAATGGATCGATGAACAACCACGTTTTTCGCAATCCGCTCTCGGTTGGCGCGTTCTGGCGGAACTCGCTTTGCGAAATCAAGAGTTGGAGGAACTTCTCTGGATCGCCTTGCAGCCGATCGCCATGACCGGAGCTGAAAACATCGATCATCTCGCCGATTGCTATGCGCTCGCCATCCATGCTCTCTTCCTACAGGAAGAAACAAGCCGGGCGGTCGAACTTTTCAAGGAAATGCGCGAACGAGGCTTGAATTGGCCCAAACATGAAAAACTTCAGGAAACGAAAAACGAAATGGCGGAACTCGTTCCTGTAACTTCGAACGCGGAGGATCCCGATGCCGAAGCCGAAGTCGATTTAGACTTGCGCCCCCCGGAAAAAGATTTGAATCTCCCCATTGATCACGTCCGCAAGGCAATCAAGCGTCCGTAAATTCAACGACAACCCCTACCCCATGAAACTACCCGCGAGCTTTTTCCTGATAATCGGTTTGATTCCCAATCTTTTGGCGGCTGCAGAAGAATCCGTTGCCGCGGAAAGCGGACTAAGCCTTTGGGGCCTTCTGAAACAGGGTGGTTGGGCAATGTATCCGCTCGGGCTAGCTTCGCTCGTGATGCTTTTCCTCATCTTTTATTGCTATCACGAAACGAACCGAAAAAAATTTATTCCCGACGCGCTCCTCCCGGAACTTTCCCAGCTTCTTCTGCAGCGCGATCTCTATGGCGCAAACGCACAGCTTCAAAATTCCCAAACAGCACTTACACGCGCACTTTCCTCCGCGCTCTCCCGTGCCCGGATCGATCTTCCCAATGCCAACAAACCGATTATTGAAGACTCTTTAGCCGAATCGCTCGAACATGAGGAAAACAATGTCGGACAATGGATCAACTACCTGAATGTCGTTGCAAATATCGCACCGATGATCGGTCTGCTCGGAACTGTGAGCGGAATGATTGGCGCCTTCCAAACAATTTCCCATGGCGGAATGGGCCGTCCCGAACTCCTCGCCGGCGATATCGGAGAAGCACTGATCACGACCGCAACCGGATTGATCATCGGCATTCCTGCGATGATCTCTTATTTTATCCTCCGAAACCGCCTCGATAACCGCATGCTCGCTGTCGGACAGACCGCTTCGCTTTTAGTCGATCAGCTGGCAGGAGAAATTACCGAATCGGAAAGTGCTGAGGAAGAGGCGCCAATCGCCGACGAAATGACTCCAGCGTCGCTTTCTCCTTCCCAATAAAAGCTGCTGCCTACGATTCACGTTTGACCGTAAAAAGGTTTTTGTTTTGAAAATCAGCGCCGCTGCTTTTTAACGGTCACTAGACCATGAGTACCTCTACAATGACTTCTGCAACCCGTGGCACTTGGGGTTCGCGGCTCGCATTTATCCTGGCTGTGGCCGGCTCAGCGATCGGCCTCGGCAACATCTGGCGCTTTCCGATTGTAACTGCCGAAGGAGGCGGAGGCGCATTTGTCCTAATTTATCTTCTCTGTGCCGCTTTTGTCGGATTGCCGGTCATGCTGGCGGAAATGGTCGTTGGACGCGCTGGAGAACGAAATCCGGTCGGTGCAATCAAACATCTCGGCAACGGAACCAAATGGCGCTGGGTCGGCGGTCTTGGCGTGGTGACTGCGTTCATCGTGCTCTCCTTCTACAGTGTGATTGCGGGATGGACCATTCATTATATGTTCAGTGCCGGCGTCGGCAAATTTACGGAAACACTCGATACGGACGCCTATTTTATAGAGATGGTTGCCGATCCCGGAAAAGAGATGCTTTACCACGGGATTTTCATGATCGCCGTTATTCTAACCGTGGCGGCAGGCATCCGGAACGGAATTGAACGAACGATCAAAGTTACGATGCCGATTCTCGGCGTTGTCCTGCTTGTTCTCTTGATACGATCGCTCACTTTGCCGGGGGCATTTGAAGGTTTGGCCTATTATTTAACACCCGATTTTTCAAAAGTGACTGCAAACACTGTTTTACAGGCACTGGCGCAAGCCTTTTTCTCTCTCAGTCTCGGCATGGGGGCGATCATCACTTACGGGAGCTATTTACAAAAAGATGAATCTCTTCCGTCATCGGCAGGCTATGTCGTCATGCTCGATTCCGCCGTCGCGTTGTTGGCAGGATGTATCATTTTTCCAGCCCTCGTTTACGCCAACCTTCCGCTCGACGAAGGAGGACCCGGGCTAATGTTTCAAGTTTTGCCGCAAGTTCTTGTCCAGCTACCGTGGGCACCGTGGGGCGGTATTCTTTTCGGAACCATCTTCTTTTTGCTTTTGGCAATCGCCGCATTTACTTCCGCGATCAGCTTGTTGGAAGTACCGGTCTCCTATTTAGTCGACGAAAAGAACTGGAAACGAAAAAAAGCCACCTGGTTCGTCGGAGGCGGTGCCTTCCTGATTGGAATCCCGTCGGCGCTGAGCCTTGGAGCAGTCGGCTGGCTCACGGAACTACCGGGATTCGAGATGAGTTTAATCGATCTTTTAAGCGGTCCGTTCATGGATGGCGCCTTGGTCATCGGAGCTCTCGGCCTTTCGCTTTTCGTCGGCTGGAAATGGGGATTGCAACGAGCCTTGACTGAAATCCGCCAAGG
>DATGSL010000085.1:0-18146 GCA_035302665.1 Opitutales bacterium
TTGTCGAACGGATCGAGGCGGATTCCGTTTGGTGCGACGACGATTTCAGTAGAAATTCCCTGCTCGCGAATTTGGTCGGCTTCCTTCGGAGTTAGGGCGCGCCAAAGGCAAACCGAACGGAAGTTTTTGTTTTCAAAAAGGAGATGAGCCAATCGCTTTTTCCAGCGGGAACGTTGAAGAACCCACGGTTCGAAAAATCCGTGTGGATGGTAAACGAGCGGTTTTCCGTACATTCGGCTTTTCCGGCCAAACAACCAATTCGTGCCGACGTAAAAACCGTGTCCGTGCACGACATCAGCGGTCGAAAGCAGTTCATCAGCTTCCTTTGCCAGCGATGGGGAAAAAAATGCCTTGTCGGGAAGGATGCGGCGGAATTCCCGCGTTTTTGGTAGAAGTTGCGGCGTGTTGTCCCGGCTCGTTGTTACAAGAAGAGAGCGATATTTTCGGCTTAAAAAAGATTCGTGGAGTTCGAAAGCGGCCCGGCCGAGTCCGCCACCTTGAAGTGGTTCGAGAGATTGAACGAAATGGAGGTGACGCAACGTTTTTACGTTTTCATCTATATCGTGTAAGTGGCCAACCTGTTGGGTGAGAGAAGCCTTTGTTGTCATAGGAATCATGTGATATCCGGTCGTTTCGGAGGTTGAGAGTGGAGGTCATTCATCCGTTTTTGTTTCATCTGGATAATTTTCGAGCGCAGCCCAAGCGGCTGCTACGGCTCCGGTGGCGAAACGGTTACAGCCCCAGTATTGAATCCGTTTCAACGATTCTTTGCCCATTTTTTCGGCGAGAACCGGATCGGTAACTTTTTCCATCAGATTGGCGAGTTCGCCGGCCGTGCTAGGATCGAAGGTGAAACCGTTGACTCCTGGTTCGACCAAGTTTTCAGCGCAACCGAGAGTGCGGGAGGCGAGAACGGGCAATTCGGAGGCCATCGCCTCGTTGATGACGAGACCCCATTCTTCGTACAGACTCGGAAGGATGAAAGCAGATGCGAGTCCGTAAAAAATGGGGTTTTCCTGGATCTGCCGGAAACCGTAAAAATGGACGGCCGGCATTCGTTCAGCTTGTGCCACAGGAACGCTTGGGGTCGATTGTGAAACAGATCCGGCTGCCACGAATACCTTTTTCTTTTCCAACGGCCGGTTTCCCTTTTCGGGAATCGTGTGGTCGATCACGAGAAGTCCGAGTTCCCGACTCAGCGTTTGAAGGGACATTTCTTCTTCACCGGAGCCGACGAGGACCAGATCGTAGGGAAGATCGGGATTTCGGTTGGCAAAAAGCGCGTAGGCGTGAATGAGCAGCTGGAGGTTTTTCTTTTTCACCATCCGGCCGAGATTTAGAAAATAATGATCCGGCAATTGAAGTTTTTCCCGGTGCGCTTCGCTGTTGCGTCGGGCGGCGCGACTTTCCCGGGTGAAATAGTCGTTGTCGACCGCATCGTAACCGACGTGAATCCGCGATTCATCGAGGCCGAGATTGGCAAAATGTCGAACGTGAGGGCTGCCTCCGACAAAACCTGCATCAAAATGACGGACAATCGCTTTTTTAACTTTTCGTTTCCAGCCGCGTGCCCGCTCGGTGCCCGCATGGCTTTCATTCATCATGACGATCCGCGCCCCGAAAAGCCGTCCGGTGTAATTGAGAAAAAGCGACCAATGCCAGTAAGAAGGAACAAAAATCACCCGCGGGCGGTAATTCCAGAGATAGGGAACGAGCCGGGTCAACAGGCGCCAGAGATTAAATTCGGTTTCGACGGGCCCGAGATCGAGGCGATCGACCGCCGGATGAGCGAGGTCGGTTCGCCATTCGTAAGTGCCGCTTGTCGGAAAAAGCTCAACGCCGCGGACGCGGAGGCCGTGCGTTTTACCGAGTTCGTGAAAGGCTCTAAACCGGGCGTAATGGTACGGTCCCCAGTTTCCCCATACGATTAAAACTTTTTTCATGAAGAGAAATTTTCAGAATGCGGTGATGGCTTGGAGGTCCGGAAGGTTTTGCGGGGTAAAAATCGATTGGTGCGCGTTTTTTGGGGAGAGCGAAAGCGGAGGATTCACAAGCGCGTTTTTTTGGAGTTTAAAGAAAGAGGGGGCGGATTTGGTGTTTCAACGATGTGGGCGTCAAGCGGCTCGATTTCGATAAATTCTTTGGGAAAAGCGAGATCTCGATCGGGGAAGACGTGGTAGGCGAGAAATCGCCAAACGAAAATAGGGAGGAGGCAAAAAAGTAGGAATTTTGCGATTGAGATACCGCCGTCGCGGAAGAGCTGGACGATGACGGCATTTGTGATGAGGAAAATGAAGCAGGAGAAAATATCGTCCTGATTGTGGATGAACCAGTTGTAGAACCAGCCGAGCGCACCTCCGATAATGGCCATTGTAAGGAGCGCGCCGATCCATCCGCCGCTCATCCATCCATCGCCGACGAGGGAAGGTGTGAGGCCGTTGAAGTCGCCGTAATCATTGAGGTCAAAGACGACGATCGGCGGTCCGACTGGTTTGTTTTTCCAGAATCGGCGCGGAATCGGCTCTGTGAAAATTTGGAGATATTGGGACGCATATGTATAATTTTCGGTTTTCTTGGGGACGACCGAAACGATGTAGGTAAGGTAGTCGAAGTTCGCAAAATCGAGGGTGTCAAAACGCGATTCGAAGGTTTCTGATTCATCGAGGACATCGCGGGTTTCCTCCTCATTGCCCTCCAGCTTTTTTTGAACGTAGGTCCGATCGAGGCCGAGATTGGCGAAAAGGATCATGATCAGTGGAAGCGGGAGAAGATATTTGAAGGATGGGAGACTTCTGCGGTGATGCCACGTATGAAAAAGGATCAGGGCAAAAATGGTTAAAATAATCGTCCATCGTCCCCAGCCCTGCGTTGTCCGGTAAAAAAGAAAAACAACCAGCGGCAAAAACGAAAACCACCGCCATCGGCAGAGAACGATGATCAGGATCGTGATCGGAATCAAAACCTGCTGCAGATCATTGATATAACCGGTCGTTCCGGTCATGATATAAACCCCGCCGACACGTTCGCCCTGCATATCGGCGCCGAAGATCGAGTAAATTCCAAATGGAACCAGAAGGACGGCCGTTGCCCAGAAGGCTCGTTGTTCTCCAAGGGAGAATTTTCGCGGTTTTACGAAGTTCCGCGGGGCGCCGTAAGGAGAAACAGCGGCGAAGGCAGCAGCAAAAACAACCAATCCCGCCGAGCTGAGGTAGAGCGCCAGAATCATTTCATCGTCGGTCGGCCAAAATCCGATGTATTCCCAAATCGTATCGAATTTAAAAAAGTAGACCAAGGTCGGCCGGATGCAAAAAACGATACAATGAAAGGCGAGGTAAACGGTTACCGGATGAAAAATCGTCAGTTGGCCGCGGTAGGCAAGCGCCAGGGCAACAATCGCGAAAACGGTCCATTGAATGATAAGTTCAAATCCGATCATCGTTTGAAGAGACGATTTGTTTGGAGAAAAGGAGAACGTCTGGAGGCGTTATCGTCCGGCGGGAATGTTTTGTTTCCGCGCACCGCCGGCGGTAGCTTCCAGAAGAATTTGCCGCACGCGTTTTCCGGCGACCTGCCAGTTGAGTCGTTGCTGGTATTCGTTCAGGGAAGAGAGGGCGAGATCGATGTAATTTTCATACCGCTGAAAATACCGCTCGATGATTTGAACATAGTCGATCGCCTCCGCCTCAACCGGGAAAAGGAATCCATTTTGCCCGTCTTTGATCACGGTCGGAACGCCGCCGACAGCTCGCGCCAGACTTGGCACGCCGTAAGCATTGGCTTCGCAATAAACGATTCCGAACGCTTCGGCGAGCGACGGAACAAGCAGAAAGTGGCTCTCGGCGAGAAGTTGTTCGATCCGTTTCAGATGGACTGGGTTCTGTTTGCTCAAAAATCCTTCGCAACGAACGAAAGGAGGTTTGTTTTCCGACGTAAACGGATTGCAACCGACGATCGTAAGCTCTGTTCGCAAGCCGATTCGATTTAGTTTTTCCGCAACCTGAAGTGCGAGGTCGCCACCTTTGCGAAACCAGTCGACGCCGATAAAGAGAAGTTTGCAGGTATTTTTCGATCGGGCGCGAATCGCGTCTCCGACTTGTCCTGGCGAGGGCGGATTCTCCAGATTCGCGCCAAAGGGCACGACGTGAACTTTTTTCGGATCGGCGTTGTAATCCTCAATGGCACTTCTGGCGGCCCAATCGGAACTGAAAATGGCGGCACACGAACGTTTCAGAGCGGTGTGTTCGATCAGGTGCCCGTCGCGGATACTGCGTCTGCACATGCCGGTATAATCGGGATAAAAATCGAAGAGTCCGGCGTGAGTTGCGTCGTGCCAGTAAGCGATCGGACGGTCGGTGTTGAGAAAGGCGATCGGTATGCTCCACGGGCTGAAAATGATGTCTCCGGCGCCGCGCTGACTGAGGGATTTCTCGATTTTTCGCGCATAATGCCGTGCAAAAGCGACGTCATGGGCGCGGCAGTAACGTTTGCGGAGAATGCGATTGTAGAGGAGGCCTTTTGCTTTGAAAACGGGCCACGTCACTTTGGGACTGCCGAGAGGGCCGATTAGATCGACGTCGAGATTCTGAAACTTCAATGCTCGCGCGATGTGGTAGCCGGAGCCTGACCAGTGCTGGACATCGTTGGCATCGTAGATGGTAACATAGGTAACTTTCATTTTGGCTGGGAAGATAGGTTTTGGGATTTTGTGTGGGAAGTCGGTTGCAGGCCGATCGCGTCGAGTCCCTCGAAGTAGGCGGAACTCATTTTGTGAGCGATTGTGGTCCAGGAGAAGCGTTTGAGAAGATTCTGGGGTGACGGGCGGTTTTCCTCTTCTCCGGAAAGAAGTTGGCGAACGGTTTCACCAAAACGGCTCAGCCATGATTCGAGCGTCGGCGCACATGTGAAGAGTCCATCGAGATCGTCGGCGAGCCGATCGACTTCTCCGATTCGGCTGCAAAGGACGGGAACTCCGTTGGCGAGATGGTCGGTTAATTTGTAAGGAAGGCGGTAGTGATTGAACTCACTTTCGCGCATCGGAACGAGGCCGAGATCGAGGCATGAATTAAAATAAGAAAAATCTTCATCTGAAAGCGCACCGAGGTCATCGACCTGATCGCGAATATCCCGATAGGCGGCAAGTTTTTTTGAACGGTCGAGACCGGTGATTGCGAGGCGGAGGGAAGGAAATTCCGATTTAAATTTCCGGATCGCTTCCAGGCACCATTCGATTTCTCCACTCCAGCCGCTCAGGCCGACATAAAATGCGTCCGGCTGAAGATGGAGTCTTTTTCGTGCGGCGAGTTTCTCTTTTCGAACGACCGGCCAGATACCGTTGTGAAGAACGACGTTTCGAGCCGAGTTTCGTTTTTTTGCAAGCTCGGCCAGAGGATGGCTGACGGTAGTTGTCAGATCGGCGAGTCCCGGAAGCTGTTTTTCCATCTGTCCGATCCAGAAGGCTGCCCAGCGGGAAGCGAGTCCGCGGGGAGTTTTCAGTCCGAATTCGTCGTTGATCCAAAAATCGTCCCAATCGTAGACAAAAAGAGCTTTTCGTCGTTTTCGCAGCGATCGCCAAAGAATGGCTGAGGAAGGAAAAGGTTGAAAAAGATGATAGACATCGGCCTCCTTCACAGGAAGCAAAAGGCGGCGCAGGAAGGTTCCCGGATTTGTCGGCGGCAGGATCCAGCGGTTGCCCGGAAAGGTTGCTGAAAAAATATAAGGAACTCCATCGCGGGTTTCGCGGGTGTGATGCAAGCGGTTGTTCGAACTTTGGGAGTAAATGGTCACCCGATGACCGATTTTCTGAAGAGCGATTGCCAGATTGTGATATCGAAAAAAGGTTCCTGTTCGCCGATCTTCCGGAACGAGAAAAACGATATCGAGTTGCTGCCTAGGAACGTCGGGAAACGGCTTGCGAAAGTCCGGAGGCCTCTCCTGGAGAGTCGGCGTTGCTGATCGGAAGGCGATTTTCATAAAAACGAGGAAGGGCTATAAAAGAAACGGATCGTAGGAGAGTTTGTAATCGGTTGTTCCTCTTCGCTTGCCGATCTCGCGTGCCGGAGAACCTCCGACGATCGTGAACGGTTTGACATCCCGGGTGACGACCGCTCCGGCTGCTACAACAGCACCTTCTCCAATCGAAACTCCGGGTAAAATGATTGCCCGGTAGGCGATCCAGACATGATCACCGATGGTGATATCGCCGCCGATTCCGCGCGAAAAATCGTCCGAATGCGGATCGTGTCCCAAGGTAAGGAGCGTGGCTTCCGGTCCGATGGAAACATCTTTTCCGGTGCGGATCGTAAACTGGCGACCGTCGAAGAGACATCCGAAATTGATGATATTTCTTTCTCCCAAAAAGACCTTTCTTCCGTTCAAAAACCGGACATCCATTTGTACTTTTGAACCGCGGCCGTAGGCGCCGAGATATTTTTCAAGATACAATCGGCGTAGAATCCGCGACGGAAACCGTCCGATGAGGCGATTGTAGAAGAAACTTAGGCAACTTCCGGCATGGAGACGCAGGAAACGAACTTCGGAGCGGGAATGAATCGTTGTTGTTTGCAAGTTCAGTTTATTTCGGAGGAAGCGAACCGATGATCGGTTTTAGGAGAAGCGCCGTTAATCGGATCGGCGAGATCGCGGAAAGTATCGACGACGCGCCGGGCATTCGTTGCCCAGGCATTCTCTTTTTCGTAATCGTTCCATCTCGGTTTTGGCGGATTCTTCAGAAGTTTTTCCAAACCATCGGCAAGGGCTTCGGAATCGTCCGGCTCTCTCCAAATTCCGAGATTGTATTTGTGGACTTGGGTTCGGAGCGGACCTTCTCCAGAAGTTGCGAGACAGGGGAGTCGAAATTGAACCGATGCATTGAGCACGCCGCTTGCCGATCGGAATTGACGGCTGTAGGCGAGGAGGAGGAAGTCGGCGGCGGCAAAAAAAAGCTCCACTTGTTCTTCGGGTATATGTTCGCAAAACCAGTGACAACGGTCGGCAACGTTGTTTCTGATGGCCCGCTGTTTGTAAAAGGCGGCTGGGCGTTCGCTTCCCGATTGTTCTTTACCGGCGACGAGGAGATGGATTTGCGGAAAGGACGGGAAGATATCGAGGATGAGATCGAGGTTTTTGCTGTTTCGAAGATGTCCAAATTGTAAGAGAAGCGGAACTTCGGGCGGAATGCCCAATTTTTTCCGAGCTTCCTTTTTCGAGATGTCGCTGCGAGGAAAGCGATAGGGGCCGTGTGGAATCACTTCGGTTCGGATCGGCTTTGTTCCGCCGGTTTCCAGAACGATATTTTCGTGGAGAAAAGCGACATCGAGAATGGAGTAAGCGGACTGATTTGATTTTCGATGCCACCAAGCCGGACCGCGGACCGTATCGCGGATCGGATCGTGAACAACGGCTCCGAAACGAACGTCGCGGAGAGGTTTCAGTTGTCGGATCCAAAGAGGTGCAAAATATTCGGCGTAGGCACCGAAAAGGACATTTTGGATGTTTTGAGCATCGATTTCCTGACGAAGAATTCGATGGTTTCCGATTATTTCACGGCTCATGCGGAAACCGCGGGCCAATTTATTTCCTCCCGCACCCGGACGGTTCTGGATGAGAGTGGGCAGGTAATGGAATTTGGAATCGGCCGAAACGGGGAAATCGGGCGCACAGAGAAAAACAACCTCAACGCCTTGGTCAGCGATCGCATTCGCCTGCGCCTGAGCGTAGTCTGCAAGACCGCCGAAACTGTTTGGCGAGAAGTAAAGAAGCTTCAAGGTGGCGAAAGTTTAAGTTGAAGTCGGAACGGTTGCCGTGGAGGAAGGCGAGGGAGCTGGTTGATCGATTTTGCTCCAATCGGCGTCGACGAGGAAAAAAGTTTCTCCACGGTCGGTCGTGACTTTGCCGGTTCCATAAAAATCGCCTGCCTCAACTTCGAGATAGGCAATCGGCAACGTCGGATAATCAGCGACGGTTCCGTCGATTTCGACGCGTGCATAGACGACATATCGCCCTGCGTTGAGAGGAAGGCGGCGAATGCGGCACGTGAATTCGCCCGAACGCCCGGCTGATGAAAATATTTTTCCGGTGTGGTAATTAAAGACGACGAAAAGGGGTTCCCCGCCGAGTGAATGTACACTGATGCCGACGGTGATATTTCCGGTAACCGAACCGCGCTTGGTCTGGTAACCGAGCGCGAAAATCAGATCTTTTCCTGAAAGTGCTCTTTGAATGTTTTCGTTGAGTTCGTTGCGAAATTGGAAGGCGGTGAAACGGATTTGGCCATCGCCTTGCCGCGGAAGTGTTTGAATGTTGTTTCCGGAATGGGCAGCGGAGCATCTTTTTAAATACTCACGAATCGCTGTTTTCGGCTCGTCGATCATCACGATTTTGCCTTCATCCATGACGACAACCCGTTCGCAGAGCCGTTCGATCGAGCCCATGTTGTGACTGACAAAGAGAACGGTCCGTCCGGAGCTTTGCGCAACGTCCTGCATTTTCCCGATGCTCTTTTGTTGAAACTGGGCATCGCCGACAGCGAGGACTTCATCGACAATTAAAATCTCCGGCTCGAGATGCGCGGCGACAGCGAAGGCGAGTCGAACCATCATTCCGGATGAATAACGTTTCACCGGCGTTTCAATAAACCGGCTCACTCCGGCGAAATCGACGATCTCATCGAATTTTCGATCGATTTCGCGTTTCTGCATTCCGAGGATAGTTCCGTTTAAGTAAACATTCTCCCGTCCGGTGAGTTCGGGGTGAAAACCGGTTCCAACTTCCAGCAGGCTCGAAACGCGTCCGTAAATCTCAACTTGTCCCGCGCTCGGATCGGTGATTCGCGAAAGGATCTTCAGCAAGGTGCTTTTGCCCGCGCCGTTTTTCCCGATAAGACCGATCACTTCGCCGCATCGGACGTCGAGATTTAGATCTTTAAGCGCCCAAAGAATGTCGGGCGAATCGGAATCCGAAAAATGACTGAGACTCCGAAGTTTCCGGAGATTTGTCAGCGGGGTTCGCGCCCACTTCATGGCGGCTCCGACCAAAGAGTCTGAAATCTGATCTTTCATTCCCAGGCGGAATCGTTTGCTTATGTTTTCAGCGCGAATCGCTATATCGGTCATATTTTTTTAACAGTTACGGTAGCTAAGGGACGAATCTGACAGGTCGAATCAGGCGACATCGGCGAAGATTTTTTCCATTCGCCGGAAATAAAGAGCGCCGGTTATGAAAAGGAGCACGGCGACGATCGAACCGACTCCGATATAACTCCACGGCATACTGCTGGTTCCGAGGAGGGAGGCGCGAAAACCTTCGATGACTCCAACCAACGGGTTGAGCGCGTAATAGATCCGGAGATTTTCCGGGATCAGCCCGATCGAATAAACAACCGGCGATGCATACATCAAAAGCTGCACTCCGAAGTTCAAACCATAACGAACGTCGCGGAATTGAATCGCGAGGGCCGTCAGCCACATTCCGATTCCCGCAGCGGTCAACGTCATCAATAAAATCAGATATGGAACAAAAATGATGTTCGCCGTCGGGATAATTTTGAAAAACGGCATCATCAGCAGGAGCAGAGCGAAGGCGATCGTGAAATCGACCAGTTTCGCCAAAATCGAGGTCAGCGGAATGATCAGGCGCGGAAAATAGATCTTTTGGATCATATCGGCGTTGATCACGAGGCTCGTGCTCGAATCGGTCATCGCATTTGAAAAATAAGCCCACGGAACGAGCGCGGTAAAACTGAAGATCGCGTACGGCACTCCGTCGGAATCGAGATGAGCCAGGCGTCCGAAAATAATCGTGAAAATGATCATTCCGAAAACCGGCTGGATCACCGCCCAGCCGACTCCGAGAACTGATTGCGCGTAGCGAACTTTGACGTCGCGCCAGACGAGAAAATAGAAAAGATCGCGGTAGGCAAAAAGCTCGCGAAAGTCGATGAGTTGCCATCCTTCGCGCGGTTTGATGACTGTGTGAGGAGAGGTGGTTGTTGTGCTGGTGCTCATACAGAAGAGGGAAACATCGGCGGTAGAAACGTTCGGCTCAGCTTGCCTTTCGTAAGGAGGCTCCGTCGGATTGAGAGGATGAATTAAAAAACGCACATTGTTCGCGCCAGAGCCTGTCGCAAAGCCGTTCCGGTGGAAGTTTCACATCGCTAAACGTAACGGGCGTATCGGCCGGAAGATCGCGGAGAAGTCGGCAACCTTCGGCCATTCCTACAGGAAGCAAGTCCTCCGACCGGGCGATTTTGCTTTTTTCGGCTTCGCCGTAGATCGTGAATCCGCCGATACCGTCGATCGTTTCTCCGGCTTTTAACGGACGTTTCGATTTAGAAATCACTTCCACAACAGGTCCTCCCAATGGTGCCATGACCGGATCTTTGAATTCGACCACGCGGACGATCGAGTTCGGAACTTCGAGAAAACAGAGATGGTACGGCGTGTAAAAACTGTAAAGAGGGCCGTCGCCGAGTTTGTAAAGTTTCAGGTATTTCTGAATATGTGGATCTCCCGTTGTTCCGAAGACAAAAACGCCCGGTCCCGGTCGAGCTCCGACAACGTAATCGACGGCGCCACCGATTTCTTCGAGTTCGTCAACATCGTAGGAGTTCGTCAGTTCGTCGATATGTCCGTTAAACTGACGGCCGATCATTCCCCGTTGGGTGACGGTCATTCCGGTCGCGTTTGCAATCGCCGCTTGTTCAAATGAAATTTTCGTTCCGTCGGCGAAACTCGTGACCATTTTCACATTCTGGTCCCAGGTTTTTGCAAATTCCGCTTGGGTTTCGGGAGTCCGATATCTGTCTTGAAGGGCTTTTACATTGCCGCAAAGGAGCGGCTTCAGCCCGATTCCGGAAACAAAACGAACGAGGTTGAGCGTGACGCCCGGCTGATCGCCGTCGGAGCCGCTAAAAATCACTCCGGCGTCATTTGCATAACGATTGAGGATTGGCCCGAGCGTTGCCTCGAGTTCCGGGTTGATCGACACGACCGGTTTTCCGTTTTGAAAAGCGGAGAGGCAGACGCCACTTGCGAAATCGATGGTGCCGGTTGCTTCGAGAATCACATCGACTCCCTCGGCACGGCAAAGCAGCTGCGCATCGTCGGTGTAGGAGGGGATTCCTTTTCGAATCGCATCTTCCAGTTCGGTCTGGTTGCGGACAAAGGGAGCACTCGGAAGCTGCGCGCGCGCCAGAATTTCCTTTGCTTTTTCGGGAGTGCGATTGCTGATGGCCGCAAGCGTCATTCCGGGAATATGGCGTAGGATCTGGTAAGCAGTGCTGCCACCGATCGATCCGGCACCGACGATACCGACGCGGATCAACCGCTTTTCCGCGGAACGACGAGATAGGACTTTATCAATGAGATGCATGATTTAAAAATGGGCCGAATAGCGTTTTGTGTTTCGTTTCAGAATTTTGTTTAGGCCAGATCGGAGGTGGAGTGAGAGTGTTCGTATTCGATCGGTTTTCCGAGGAGCGGCCAGTTTGCGTCCTTTTCGGAAATGGAGCTGATTGGAAGCGGCCATTCGAGTTTCAGGGCCGGATCGTTGTAGCGAAGGCCGCGTTCGCATTCGGGGTTGTAGAACTCGCCGGTCTGATAGAGCACATGAGCGTCGTCGGTGAGCGTTTGGTAGCCGTGCGCGCAGAGCGGAGGAACGTAAAGCGCTCGTCGGTTTTCTGAGGAAAGAAGGATGCCGAAATGCTTGAGAAAGGTCGGGGAATCGGCCCGCATATCGACGATGACATCAAAAATACTTCCGCGAACGCACCGCACGAGCTTCGATTCCTCCGCAGGTGGGATCTGGAAGTGCATCCCGCGCAAAGTGCCTTTTTCTTTCGTAGTACAAAGGTTCGCTTGGACAATTTTTGGATGAAGACCTTGGTCCTTGAACTCCCTTGCGCAAAAAATACGGGCGAATGATCCTCGATCGTCACTTGAAGATTCCCATTCAATTACGAAAGCATTTTTAATCGATGTAGGTGTGAATTTCATTTGATGAGCGACGCTTTATTCCGGCGGGTACGGTTGCGCCTTTTCAGCATCTTCCTCCTTTTATTTGGGTTGAAACAAAGGGTTGTGTAATCGTCGATTTGGGCGCGGGTCAGGTTGGCGAGGGCAGTCGGGTTTTCTTCGTTGGCCTGTTGATACCAGCGGACGGTCCGGGCAACGGTTTCAGAAAAGCTCCAACGTGGCTGCCAACCGAGAAGCCGCTGTGCTTTCGATACATTGAGAGTGAGGAGCTCGGCTTCGTGAGGTGCAAATTCCGGTGTCGAATCGTTCCACTCGCCTGGCCAATGGAGCAGAATTTCCTCCACGAGTTCTTTTACCGATCTTTCGGAATCGTGCAAGGGACCGAAATTAAAGGCGTCGAATTCGTGAAGATTTTCCGGCGGAATCGTGTTGCTATCTGGGTGAATCGTCGCGGCGAGGAGAAGATAACCGCTGAGCGGCTCCAGAACGTGTTGCCAAGGGCGGACGGCGTGGCGGTTGCGAACTCCGATCGGTTCGTTTTTAAGCAAACTGCGTATGCAATCGGGGACGATCCGGTCCTCCGACCAATCGCCGCCGCCGATCACATTTCCGGCGCGGGCGCTCGCGATTCGGACCGAAGATGGGTTTCCGTTGTGACCGTTGAAAAAAGAGCGTCGGTAGGAGCTGACGACGAGTTCTGCGCAAGCTTTGCTCGAACTATATGGATCGTGGCCACCGAGTTTGTCGTTTTCCGAGTAGCCGTGTGCCAAGCCGATGTTCTCGTAGCATTTATCGCTGGTAACGACGAGGGCGGCGCACGGTCGGAATCTTTTTCGCAGAAGTTCGAGAAGCCGGACCGTTCCGAGGAAATTGATCTCGTGGGTTTCGTCAGGTTTTAGATAGGAGCGTCGAACGAGCGGTTGGGCGGCGAGATGAAAAATAATATCGGGATCGGCGGCCGTCAGCGAGCGGCCGAGAGCGTCGGCATCGCGGATATCGCCGATCTGGTGATCGATTCGATCGGCAAGTTGAAGTTGGTGAAAAAGTGCAGGCTCTGTTTCCGGCGGCTGACTGAAACCGGTCACTTTGGCACCGAGCGCGAGAAGCCATTCGCAGAGCCAGGAACCTTTAAAACCGGTATGCCCGGTAACAAAAACCGTTCGGTTTCGATAGAAGGCTGCCCAATCCGGAATTCTTTGATTATCCATAAAGAGCATTTTTTTGAAAAGAGGGGGAAGTGTCCCAGATTTTCCACGGAGCTTTTCCTGAATCCCAAAGCCGATTGAGGAGGAGAAATTCCTGATAAGTATCCATCGGCTGCCAGAAATCCCGGTGGAGAAAAGCGTTGAGTTTTCGATCGGCGCTTAGGTTTCTCAGCGGATCCTGTTCCAGCATCATGTTCGGATCGTCGGGCAAGTAGTCGAAAATCTCGCGATTGCAGACCATGTAACCGCCGTTGATGAAACCGCCTTCGACCTGCGGCTTTTCGTTGAAACCGGAAATCGTCGTATCGCCTTCGAAGCTGAGTTCTCCGAACCGTCCCGGAGGATTGACGGCGGTTAAAGTGACGGCTTTTCCCGAAGCAAAATGGTGCTCGATGCTCGCGGGAATATTCATGGCTCCGACCCCGTCGCCGTAGGTGAAGAGGAAGGCGGGATCATTTCCGAGATATTTTTCGATTTGGAGAAGACGGTAGGCGGTCATCGATTCCTCGCCGGTTTCCGCCATGGTGATCGTCCAGTCCTCCTCGTTGTGGCCGTTGTGAAAAATGGCTTCCTCGTGGCGGCCGAGCCGGATCGTCATGTCGCACGTATTCCAGCTGTAATTCCGGAAATAATCTTTGATCATATTTCCTTTGTATCCGAGGCAGAGGATGAATTCCTTGAATCCGTAGTGGGAGTAGGTCTTCATAATGTGCCACAAGATCGGCCGGTTTCCGATCGGCAGCATCGGTTTGGGTCGATATTCGGTTTCTTCGCGTAATCGGGTGCCTTTTCCACCACAGAGAATAACTACCTTCATGGAAAAATTTGTGGTTGCTGTTTCGGGGATTGTTTTGATTTGAAAGCTCGCAGAAGGGGGGCTTTTTGTGCCTCTTTTGACGCGGAAGGGGAGCGACCGAGCCATCGGCACTTGACGATTCCGATCAGCGAACCGGTGCTCCAGCCGAGGATCCACATCAGGCGCCCGCGATGTTGGCGGCGAAAGCTGAAGAGAGAAAAAACCGTGCTCAGCCAAGTCCAGATAATGGAGAAAAAGGAAGGTTTCGGCGGCGAAAAGCCATTTTCCTGATGGAGATCGCTCAATCGGACAAAATTCAGGGCATAGACGAGAGACTGATGGAAAATGCCGACCATCGTATTTCGCAGACGATAATGGACGATCGATTCGGAAACCGGAGTCAGATCGACGCCCGATTCTTGAATTCGCCACGAAAAATCGATGTCCTCAAGGGCCGTCAGTTCCTCATTGAAGCCGCCGCATTGATCGAAAAGATCGCGGGTGATTCCGATGTTCGCAGCGCTGGCCCATGGAAGGTGTCCGAATGTCTCGACGGCGGCCGTCGCTTCGATCTGCATTTCCGGAGGACGTGCTGCAATGGTCCAAGGTAAATTGATTTCGGTCGTAATCAGACGTCCGGCCACAAACGGATGTTTTTCAAGCGCTTGAGACATCGATTCGACCCAGCGGTTGTGTGCGACGTCGTTTCCGTCGCAGAAAAGCACAAACCGTCCTTCGGCGCTTTGTGCGGCGGAATTGCGGGCGTGAGCGAAACCTTTCCGTTCGTTCGCCTGGAGAACCCTGAGATTCGGGATCGAGTGACGGAGTTTTTTGGCAACGGAAACCGTTTCGTCGCGGGAACCGTTGTCGACGACGATAATTTCACACTCATCGTTTCGACATTGGCCGCTCAGCACCTCGATTTGGATCGGGAGAGTGTAGGCGCAGTTATGACAGGAAACGATAATGCTACATTTCATTTTTTTGAAGAAATCCGAGAACCGAGCAGGCTTCGCCCCGTCGCTTCCGCATTTGGCGGGCAGTTCTCGTTTCTGTTTCAAAATTTCCGAACCGGCGTCGGTTTTGGCGGAGATTTTGCGCCGTAACCTCTTCCGGTTGATCCGAGTCGAGAATACAGCAGGGCCGGTTCGCTTTCAATCGGGGTTCCGCCGCGCCTCTTGTTGCGAAAAGTTCCCGAGGGGGAATCAGGCATTCCCGCAGTTGTCGTAACGAGCTTACGGGAGGCGACTTCAGGAGCATTGAAGAGATGGAATGTGGAGAATCCACCGATCGAAAACTTTCACTTTTTGCGTTCATTTAGACAAAACGGCGTTTGTGGAGAGTTGATCTGGTTCGGCGCTTCCATTGCGTTCGGAAAGGTCTGTTTGGGGCTTAGCGGAAAGTTTTCGATAGAGTTCGGTGTAACGGATTGCCTGTAATTCTTCCCTGAATTCCCGGAGCACTTTTTCGCGGGAGGAATCGCCCATCTCCTGGCAGATCTGGGGAGGAAGGATTTCGTGCAGCGCATCGGCTAGTGCCTGCGTGTTTCCGGTAGGGGCGAGGAATCCATTTTTCCCGTTTTCGACCATGTCGCGGATGCCCCCGCTGTCGAAACCGACAACGGGAGTTCCGCAAGCCATCGCTTCGAGAACTGTGTTGGGGAGGTTGTCCTGAATCGATGGAATGACGAAAACATCGGCGAGACTGTAGATCGACGAAAGGAGACGATCGTTTGCGATTGGGCCGAGATGAAGATGGGGAAGTTTTGCCTTGGGAGTGGGAGTGCCGTTTCCGATCGAAAGTAGGAAAACGTTATCCTCGGAACTGAAGCGCATCAGAGCTTCGTCGAGGAATGCAAATCCCTTCCGGCGATTGTCGGTGTATTCGGCCAGGAAAAGCAGAATGCGAGCTGAACGCGGGATTTCGAGAGCGTCGCGCATGGCAAAAACATTTCCGCGCGGGGAGAAGAGGTCGGTGTCGATTCCGTAAGGGATGACGGTCGTCGTGAATTTCCGAAGAAGGGAACTGCTTCGCGCCACCCGCGCCAACCATCGGCTCGGTGCAACGAAATGAAGCTGCTCCGGAGAGATTTTTTCGAATGCTGCTTTTTTTCGCATCCAGATCTGGCGGGAAAGATCATTTGGGCGGGAGGAGCCGAGCTGCGGGCAATTCCCGCATTTTGCTGCGAATTCGCCGCAGGAATTGTCGAAATGACAGCCGCCGGTAAAGGGTGCCATGTCGTGGAGCGTCCAGACGATCGGAATCCCCGGGCGGTTTTTTCTTAAAAAAGATCGATAATCGAGAAAACCGGCAATCCAGTGGAGGTTGATCAGATCGGCGTCGGGAAAATGACGGCTCAATTCGTTGCCAAAGGGAGAACGATCGTCGTTGAAAGGCTCAAGGCCAGTCGGCCGGGAGTTTTCGTATTTTTTGAATTCGTGTTGCAGCCGTTCTTTGCGGATCATTCGGGCGAGTCTACGGCGGAAGCCTTTTTCCGGCTGGAATTGAGCGACTGAGGAATCGTTCGAAGCTTTTCCGGCGACCAGCATCGATGAATCGACATTTTTCTTAAGAAGTGCGCGATGGTGCCGGTAAGCGGAACGGGCAGCACCACCTTGAATATCGGAGGTGCTGATGTGGACGATTTTCATGAGGGGAAGTAAGAATGGATTGGTTTCAAAGAAGCGTTTTCAGGAAATCGGGGTGGTTTAGGTTTTTAGCGTTCGACGGAAATGGCGGATGTAGAGGCGGAGAGCCAGACGCCAAAGGTCGGAGTCGGGCGGAATCGAAAAAAGATTTTTAAGGGTCCGGGGATCGAAGGGATTTTCGTAAAACCCGCTTTCGTAAATTTGAGCTTCGGCGTTCATTTGACGGATTCCTCGCCGGATCATCCGTTGCTCTTTCGCTGTTAATCTTCGCAGGTGGGGAAATTTTTCCTTCGATTTTACGAAATTTAAAAACTGTTTCCCTGCTTTATTGATTCGCCGTAACGGCGTTGAGCTTCCGGTCTGGAAATCGTGATGCCGCCAGTAAAAAATCGCTTCCTGACAAAAAACGACCTCGCCGTTGAGCGCCAGTTGGAGAAAGAGGAGATTGTCGGAATTCAATCCGTTTTCAAAAGGCTGGTAGCGAAAATTGCGCATCATTTCGGTACGACCCATCACCGTCAGCAAATTAGCGACAGAAAGCTGGCTCGTTTTCCAGAGCCATTGGGTGATGAAATCGATACCGGAAGAGGTCCGTTTACCGGGTAGAGGAAGGGTCCTTATCAGGTTTCCCGAATCGTCAATAATGACATTCGTGGGGATCGCTGCCGAAGCGCGGCCGTTTTCGGTTAAACCTTTGGCGAGCGAGCTGACAAAGGAGCGGTTGATCCGGTCATCGTCGCAGACCATGACGAAATATTCGCCGGTCGCTGCATCGAGACATTGGTTAAAATGGCTGATAATCGGGACTCTTTCGGCATTCCGGCGGTAACGCAGACGCCGGTTTTCCCGTGCCATTGTTTCGATCAGCTCCCGGGTTCCGTCGACCGATCCATTGTCCGATACCAGGATATCAAGATTTTCATAATCCTGATCGAGCACATCCTGCAGGGTCTGGCGCAGCAAATGGATTCGGTTTCGCGTCGGAATAACGACCGTGACCGACGGCTTCGGTATTTTTAACGAAGTCGAAGCCGGAGCGCGGCCGCTCCTGGAGAAAGAAGAGATGGGCGATTGTCGCACCCGTGAAGATTAGCTGATTTCGTATCTTTCAGCTATCAGGCTCTGTCCTAAGAAGGTATAGGAAAAATTGACTGCCAGACCTCCGGTCGGACCAGATCGACGAACGAGGCCATTGTTGTTCCCGATTTGTGCAATCGGTTCGGGGGAGAAGCTTAAAAGCACTAATCTTCCCGCCGGGATCATTTTGTATTCGGCCGAAGTGGTGAGGTTATTGAAAAATCTCTGTTTGAGGTCGGTGGCCCTTACGGCTTTTAGGTAGGCGCTCATGATTAGTCAGATCATCTTGCGACGGGAGACAATGACGTTGAATCGGTGGATCGCTCGACAGCTGAAGAAGAGTTATCCCCGCCGGGTGACATGGTGTGCCGCAAAACATGAAAACACCGCACGAGTTCTACATAGAAGTCAGCCGATTCTAATTATATGTGATCCAGCGGCGCAGTCAAAA
>DATGSL010000086.1:0-13590 GCA_035302665.1 Opitutales bacterium
TCGAAGGCCGCCGTCAGAACAATCAGATTTTTGAGTTTTTGAGGAAGCATTGTCCGGGATTTGAAAATGCGTTCCGGTGCGACAGCGCCGCTCAGGTTGGGGTGCGGGAAACGCGTCATGTGAAAGGTTTGTATACGTTGACGGCGGAGGATCTTCTGGAGCAGCGGGAGTTTCCGGATGTGATTTGTCGCGGCGGTTATCCGATCGACATTCATTCTCCAGATGGCAACGGCGTGAATTCCTCGCACATGACTTCAGACGGATCCTACGCGATTCCGTATCGAAGCTTGCTGGTGGAACGGCCGCGAAATCTCGTGGTGGTTGGGCGCTGTCTTTCGGCGACATCGGAAGCATTTGCGGCGGTGCGCGTGTCGCCGATCGCGATGGCAATCGGTCAGGCGGGCGGCGTCGCGGCGGCGTTGTCGGTTCGGGAAAAATGCGCGCCTGCGGATCTCGATTACGGGCTGCTTCGGGAGACGCTGATTCTGCAGGGCGCGAAGCTCACGTAAGCATGAACTGTTATTGTTTTTGATAGATACTGACATTGAAGCCGCTTTCAGATCCCGATATGATGCTGGAAGACTGATGAAGCTGTCACTGGCTCGCAGTTTTTTGCAATGAAGTCCCATTTTATCTCACGACTTTCAAAAATCCCCTGAACAACCTCAGAAACCAAAAGGAAAACCCATGAAAAGAATGCTCTCGCTTCTCGGCCTGGTCGGCATTTTATGCGGTGCCAACTTGCTTGTCGCCCAAACGCAGACGCATGAACTGGAGACGATTTGGGAAAAACATCCGGCCGATTATCCGGAGTTTTTCGGAACAAACCATATCGTGCGCGGATTGGCTTACAACCCGGTGACCAATCACCTGATCGTCGCGTCGCGCCGCGATGACTCGTTGCATCGAATCGATGCGGCGGATGGGACGTATCTTGGAACGCTCGACATGACCGGCGTCACGGGAGGTCACTTCAATGTCAACAAGGTCGGTGTGGCGGCGGACGGGGCAATTTACCTCGGAAACATGGCGTCGAATACGACCGAAGATGCCTTTAATTTGTATCGCTGGGCGGACGAGGATGCGGCTCCGGTGCGGGTTTACTCGGGAAATCCGGGTGACGCAGCTCCGGAAAACCGCTGGGGCGATTCGCTCGACGTGCGCGGATCGGGGGCCGACACGGAAATTTTGCTTGGGAGCTACGCCGGCACGATGCTTGCGGTGCTTCGGCCGGATGGGGATCCCGCGGCTCCGGACAGCTATGCGGTGCAGCAGATTGTCACCGATGCCGCGGCGACGGCTTTGAGAAACGTGACGTTCGGGCCGGGGAATCTGGTTTATGCGACACGTGCGGGCACTTCCCTTTACGAGTTGGAGATCGATTATTCGACGGGCACGGTTGTGAATCAGCGGGAGTTCGATGACAGCAAGGTCGCGGTCGGGATTTCGCCGATTGGCTATGGCGAAGGGGAGGATCTTCTCGCCGGAATTTGGTCGGATTTGCACACGGTCATGGTTTACCGGCGCACGCATCTTTCGGAGGAGTGGCTGGCGTTGCCGATCGCGCTGGAACCGGTTTCGGCTCCCGGCGAAAATTAGAACGGCAATTCGAACGCGGCCGGCGAAATTGTCGTTGTGGGAGAAACGATTTACGCGCTGGATACGAACAACAGCATTTTGGCGGCGCGGGTGGTGGAGGCCGCTCCTCCTCCGCCGATGCCGATGAAGTTGGAGACAATTTGGGAGAAGATTCCGGACGATTTTCCGCAGTTTTTTTCGACGAACAATCTCGTTCGCGGAATGGACTACAATCCGGTGACGAATCATCTGCTCGTTGCTTCGCGGCAAGACGGAGCGGTGCATCGGATCGATGCGGTGGACGGGTCGTATGTCGGGACGCTGGATATGACTGGTGTTGACGGCGGCACGTTCGTTATCAACAAGATCGGAGTGGCGGCGGATGGCGCGATTTATGTCGGAAACATGACGACCAACTCGACGTCGACCCCTTTCCATCTTTACCGCTGGGCGGACGAGGATGCAGTTCCGGTGCGGGTTTACGCTGGAGATCTGTGGGGCTGGGATCCGGAAAATCGCTGGGGCGACTCGATGGACGTGCGCGGAATGGGCGTCGATACCGAAATTCTTCTGGGGAGTTTCAATGGGTCGATGCTGACGGTGCTTCGGCCGTCGGGAGATCCCGCCGCTCCGAACAGTTATGCCGTGCAGCAGATTTACCCGCAGGTGGAGGCGTCGGCACCGAGAAGCGTGGCGTTTGGGCCGGACAATCTGGTTTATGTGAAGCGTCCAACAACTCCGTTTTACGAGTTGGAAATCGATTTTTCTACGGGAACTGTCACGAATCAGCTGGAGTTTGACCGAACCAAAATCGAGGGCGAAATTTCTCCTCTCGGCTATGGGGCGGAAGAGGATATCATCGCGGCGATATTGCCGGGCACTCACGAACTTTGGGTCTATCGGCGGTCGCATCTTTCCGTTCAGTGGCAGGCGTCGCCGATCGCGACCAAAGCGTTTCCGCCTCCGCTGCACGGAACTTATATCCGCAATTCGAACGGGGCGGGCGATGTGATCGTCGTCGGCGACATCATTTATGGGATGGATACGAACAACAGCATCATGGCGGTGCGACTGGTCGAGGGCGATCCTCCCCCGCCGATGCCGGCCGCTGAGATTTTTTGGTCGAATGAAAATGAGATTCGCGGATCGCTGTTGAATGGTGACGAGGTGAGAACGGTCGTTGGCGGTTTGCTGCGTCCGATTGGATTGGCGGTCGATGCGGAGGCCGGTCACATTTACTGGGCCGAGGACGGCGTCGGCCGGATCGGTCGGGCGAATTTCGACGGTTCGAATCCGGAAACGGTCATTGGCGGTTTGGCGACGCCGCAGGATGTCTTGCTGCTAAACGATCGGATTTACTTTTCGCAATATTCGGTGGGGCTTTTCTCGGTAGATCTTGACGGAGGCCACTTGCAGCCGGTGCTCGAGGTGACCGGCGAAGGAACGAGTCCGATCGCCTACGATGAGGTGACCGGAAGAATCTATCTGGCGGCGGTGAGCAATGCCGGTGCTAAATTGTACAGCGTGAATCCGGATGGAACCGAGCCGGAGGTGATCGAAGGTTTTGGCACCAATTACTCCGGAATTGTTTTCGACGGAAATGGAACGCTTTTCCGGGCGAACTATGGTCTGCACACGGTCGATTCCTACGATCTGGAAACAGGAGTCGCGAAGCCGCTTTACGGAGGAGATTACACGCAGTTGCTCCAGATCGACATCAGCGAGGATGGCTCGCGGATTTACTGGACGGAACGCGGGAACGGCGGAAACGTTTATGTGGCGAACGCGGACGGCTCCGGCGATGTCTTTACGTTGGCCTCGGACGAGGACAGTCCGTTCGGCGTGGCGCTGGTGAAGGGCGTCACGGCGGGCGACGGTTTTGTGGATTGGATCGCGACCTTTGACTTGTCGGAAGGGGAGCGCGGCCCGGAGGACGATCCGGACGGCGACGGAATCAGCAACCTGTTGGAATACGCGCTCGGCGGAAATCCGACCGTGGCGAACCGGGATCTGTTGCCGTTTGTCGGCGTGGAATCGGTGGGCGGTGACGAGCACCTTTCCATCGAATATTCGAAGAACGCGTCGGCCGTGGGAATCGATTACGTGGTCGAGGTTTCCGAGGATCTGGTCAACTTGGGATTCCAATGAAACGAGTCCGGGCGCGACGGTGACGGTTTTTGAGGATGCGGAAGGCGCGGTGGTGCGCGACGCGACCCCGATCTCGGACGCGAACCGGCGCTTTATCCGACTTCGGGTCATTAATCGGTAAACGGTAGGCAGACGGTTTTTTAAAAGTTGGGAGCCCTCCGTGCTGGATTTGTGCGGAGGGCTTTTTTTGCGATCGATCTGCCTTTGCTTGTTTTGAAGAGGGGATTCGCGTAAAGTTTCCCCATGCCTTCGAGGGAGTTTTGGGATGAGCGCTATCGGAGCGGGGAAACGCCGTGGGACTACGGCGGAGTGCAGCCGGAGTTTGCGGAATTTTTCGAACAACGACCGGAGGTTCGACGGCTTTTGATACCTGGTTGTGGAACAGGGCACGAAGTTCGGGCGGCGCGGGACGCCGGGATCGAGGTGACGGGAATCGAACTGAGTCCCGAAGCGGCGCAGCGGGCAAAGGGGCGCTTGGGCGACGGCGGCGAGGCGATCATCACGGGCGATTTTTTTACGTATCCATTTAGTGAAGACGAGTTTGACGCGATTTATGAGCGGACATTTCTTTGCGCGATTTCTCCGGAACAACGTCCCGCCTACGTGAAGCGGATGTGCGAGCTGCTGAAACCGGGCGGATTTCTCTTTGGTTTTTTTCTTTTTGGTGAAGAGTCCGATCCGCCGCCGTATCCACTCGCGCCCGATGAAGATCGCGAACTTTTCGAGCCGGATTTTGAGCAGATAGATTCCGCCCCGAGCCGCGCCCCGCTTCCGTTTTTCGGGGAGATGGAGCGTTGGCAGGTTTGGCGGAAAAGAACGTAACTGACAACTTCGGGATGCACCACGTAGCGATGAAGCCGAACCATCATCGAAAATCTTCACGGGCTGGTCGAATCTTCGCGGAAGGGTTCGCTACTGCATTCACGGTCTGGTCGAATCTTCGCGGAAGATTCGCTACTACGTTCACGGGCTGGTCGAATCTTTGCAGAAAGGTTCGTTACTGCATTCACGGTCTGGTCGAATCTTCGCGGAAAGATTCGCTACTGCATTCACGGGCTGGTCGAACCTTTGCAGAAAGGTTCGTTACTGCATTCACGGGCTGGTCGAATCTTTGCGGAAAGATTCGCTACTACATTCACGGGCTGATCGAATTAAACAACCTTCCGGCCGGGCCCGGCGTTGATTCGGCTTGCATTTCAGCGTAGCGGTTGTCGAATGGTTTGATGACAGATGCTGCTCAACCCATCACGAACTCTGAGGATGACAAAGAGTTTTCTTTGAAGAAAACCCCTCTGGAAATTTTTCTCGAGGAGGTGAAGCGTTTGTCGGGAATGGAGGTCTGTATTTACGATCTCAATTTCTTTCTTAACGACTCGCCAAAGTTGACCGTTCCGTCGCAATTGTTGATCCACAACTGCGCGTATTGCCATTTTGTGAAGAGCGATCCGGCGGCGTTTGCGCGTTGCATTGAGACGGAAAACTGGCGGACAGAGCGGGCTGCGGAAATCGATGGACCGTTGATTCACACCTGTCATGCAGGAGTTACGGACATGATCCTGCCGGTGAAAGTGCAGGGCAAGCAGATCGGCGCAGCATTTATCGGTCAGGTTTTTACGCAGAAGGAAGCGGAGGTGGAGCGAACCTTGGAGGAGCTCCGGAAGCGGTACGGTTTTGAGAAACAGGCTCTGAAAAAGGCGGCCCGGAGCGTGCCTCGCGTTTCGAGTCGGAAGTTGAGGCGGGTGAAGCCGTTGCTGGGCGCGATCACAGATTATTTGGAACAGGCCGAGGAATTGGCGGTTTTGCAGCGCGAGCGCGATTTTTGGGCAAAAGGGAGGATTGCCTACGAGGCGATGCCGACCGGAGAAGTGAAGGTTGAGGAGATCCCGACGCCGACTTTGGACCGAATCCAAGTAGCATTGACCGATTCGGGGCATCCTTCGGTTCGGAAAGCAATTCGCCTGATTAAAAAAAGTTATTGGATGAATCCGACGGCGGAGTGCGTTTCGAAAGAAGTGGGGATGAGTGAATCGCATTTTAGCCGGGAGTTCCGAAAGGCCGCCGGGACGACGTACCGACAATGTCTGCTGGAGGCGCGGTTGAACGCGGCGTTTTACCTGATCAAGCGGAACAGCTACACGATCGAGGAGGCGGCTGCAGTGGTGGGTTATGAGAATGGATGCTCGCTTCAGCGGGCGTTTAAAATGTTTACGGGCCTGACGCCGAGGCAGTTTATCCGCCGATATCCGCGGGCGTTTATGTTGGAGAAATTCGCATCCGTTTCCGCGTACGAAATGCAGCAGCCTGAAAAGGCAGGAAATGCGATGACTTTAGGCAGATAGTGTCATTGCGACAAGAGAAGGTTTCCGCTAGTCTTACAATGCAGGAAATCCTGCTGCGCAATGGCATTTCTTTGACCTGAAACCAACTTATCTGCAAACCCATGAACTCCGCGCTTCATTCCTTCCTCACCGCTGCTCTCACCGCCCCTCTTTTTGGTCGGAAACTCGGCAAGCGTGCGCCGAGAATGACTTGTTCCGGGCGAACCGGCAGCTCCGCCTTCACGCTTATCGAGCTGCTGACCGTGATCGCAATCATCGGGATTCTTTCCGCAATTTTGATTCCTGTCGTCGGAGCCGTCCGCGAATCCGCACGAAGTTCTGTTTGTCAAAATAACCTTCGTCAGTGGCACAGTGCGGCCATGTTGTATGCGGCCGACAACAACGGGATGATTCCGAGGGCGCAGCAAAGATTGGCAAACGAAACCAGCGTTGGCTGGGTAAAATTGCTTGCAGCGTATGCCGGGCATGAATTCGACCGAGATGCGTGGAGGATGGGGTATACGCGGGACGATCCGCTGCAAAACACGATCGGGAACTGCCCATCGGACCCGGTTCTTCATCCGCACGGCGCCAATTACATCAGCTACGCGATGAATTCGGAAGCCTGGGGAAGCGATTTTTCGCACACGCCATTCGGTGAAAGCAGTCAGACGCCGATGGAAAAATATGCCGATCATCCCCAGACGATCATGTTCGGTGATCGCGCGCGAAACTGGCATATGACTCGAAACAACTTTGAAGGCGCGTCCGACGGAGCCTCTCCGGAGGAGACCTACCGCCACAAGAACCGCGCGAATTTTGTCGTTTTGGGCGGCGCGGTTTACTCCGCATCCGGCAACGACCCCGACGATCCTCCCGCCTGGATGTGGAATCCGTTTAGCCCCTGGTGATTTCCGGATTTCAGCAGCGACAGGTTCTTGGAAAATGAAAGCGACATCCTGGCACTTCGGCAGGGCTTCGGCCGTTTCCAATTGCCACGGACTCCCCGGGTCGATTACGCAAAGGGACTATGAAAAGCATTTTGCCGTCTGTTTCTCTTTTTCGCTGGCTGGTTTTTTTCGGGGTTGCCGCAGTGGTGCAGCCGGTTTTCGGTGATTCGATGGAGTCGCGGGAGGCCGATCGGGATTTTCTTTTGGAGAAATTGTTGCCGAGCCGGCCGCCGCCGAATGAGCGGATGAATGCGTTTGGCGATCGGACGTGGCGCGATTGGCTGGAGCGGACAGGGGAATTGCCGCCGGATTTTGACGTGATGCCGTCGAACGCGTTTTTGCCGGATCCGCTTGTGATCGAGGAAAATGGCGAGGAGGTTCCGGTGACGACTCCCGAGCAGTGGGAGCGGAAAAGGGAATGGATTCGCGAGCAGATTCAGCGCTGGGTTTTCGGGAAGTTTCCGCCGAAGCCGGAGAATTTTCGGGTTGCATCGAGCGAAGAGCGGGCCGAGGGGGATGTGACGATTCGCGACGTGGTGCTTGAGTTTGGGCCCGATTATCAGGCGAAACTTCATTTGGAGCTGGCGATTCCGAAAGGGGAGGGACCGTTTCCGGTTTTTCTCACGAATCATGCCCGGAATCGGTCGTTTTGGGTGAATACTGCCGTCAATCGCGGCTATATCGCCTGTCACTATCGGGCGACGGATCCGCGCTACGGGCTGCCCGACGATGCGAACGGTTTTGTGGATGTTTATCCCGAATACGATTTTTCGTCGCTTGCCCGCTGGGCTTGGGCGGCGTCGCGGGCGGTCGATTATTTGCAGACGCGGCCTGAGGTGATTCCCGATCAGATCGGCTTGACCGGTCATTCCCGGAATGGAAAGGCCGCGCTCACTGCTGCGGCGTTTGACGATCGGATCGGTGCGGTCGTTGCTTCGAGCGGTTTGACGGGCGAGGTTCATCCGTGGCGTTTCACGTCGGATCCGCTGGTGGTGGAGAGCATCCAGTTGCTGACCGGAGCGCGGCCGCACTGGTTCCATCCGCGGCTGCGCTTTTTTGCCGGTCGGGAGCACAAGCTGCCGGTCGATCAGAATTCGCTGATGGCGCTGATCGCGCCGCGCGGGCTGATGATTTATTCAGCTTATAGCGAAGGGAGCGCGAATAGTTTCGCGATCGAGCAGGGATATCGGAGCGTCCGGGAAGTTTATCGGTTTCATGAAAGCGACGAGAAAATCTGGCTGCATCTTCGCGAAGGGGAGCATTCGGTGAAGGTTGCGGATATCGAAAACTTCATGGACTTTTTTGACGCAGTTTTCGGTCGGCGGAATTTTCCCAAAATGGAAACCTGGATTTACGGGTACGATTTCGCGGAGTGGCGGGAGAAATCTGGTATTGGGATCGATCCGCTCGATTTTCCGGCACAGGCGCCCGGAGACTTTTTGCGGACGGATGCCGGGGAGTCGATTGCGGATCGGGACGATTGGTCGGTGAGAAAGGAGGAGTTGCGGGCGAAGATTCGCGAGAGTTTTGGCACGGAGCCGTCGCTTCTTCCGGTGCCGTTGGCGGAGCGGTTGCGGGAGCAGACGCCGCCGCGGAGGAACTGGCTGGAGCTGACGTTTGGCCGGCCGCAGGGAGATGCGCAGTGGCGCGAGCGGCTGGGCGGAGTCGGCATGGGGATGTCGAATCTTTCCTTTGGCCCCGGGCTTGATGCGGACGTATTTTACCCGGTGACGGAGGACGGCGATCCGGACGGGGAGAACTGGCCGGTCGTTATTTGGCTGCATCCGTACGCGCACGCGGTTGGTTGGTCGGCGAAGGATCCGTGGAATCCGCGCCGGCCGAATTTTGTGCTCGATCAGCGCCCGCAGCTTGACGAACTCGTGCGGCGCGGATTTGCGGTGGTGGCGTTTGATCAAATCGGTTTTGGCGGTCGGACGCACGAGGCGCGGAATTTTTACGAGCGGTATCCGGAGTGGTCGCTTTTGGGAAAAATGGTTTCCGACACGCGGGCGGTTGTCGATGCGGTGGCGGCGATTGAGCAATTTGACGCATCCCGGATTTATTTTATGTGCTACTCGCTGGGGGCGAAAGTCGGTTTGCTGGCGGCCGCGCTGGACGATCAGGTCGCGGGTGTCGTGGCGGTGAGCGGGGTTTTTCCGTTTCGTCTGCACGAGCCGGAGGACGGAACGGAAGGGATTGAGCATTATTCGCATCTGCACGGGCTATTGCCGCAGCTTGGATTTTTTGTCGATCATCCGGAGCGGGTTCCGTTTGATTACGATGAGGTTCTTGCGTTGATTGCGCCGCGCGACGTGCTGGTAGTGGCGCCGGAGCTGGATCGGTATGCGCCGGTTGAGAAGGTGCGGGCGGAAGTCGAGGCGGCGGCGGAGGTTTTCCGTTTGCTCGATGCGGAGTCGGCGCTGGAGTTGCGGACGCCGCATGACTTTAACCGTTTTCCGCGTCCGTTGCAGCGGGAGGTTTTTGATTATTTGGAGGAGCGTTTAAAATAAAACGACGGAAACCGAACTAAATACTTGGACCGGGATCGAATTTCGCATCGGTCCTTTCGAAGTTGGTCTCGGTTTCCCGCCTTCTTTCGGATGGTAAAAGAAAGGCAGCCGCTAGGCCACCGGCGACAAGGAGACCGCTCATGAGCCACGGATAGCGGTCGCTTGTTTCCTTCAATCGTGCTCCGGTGTAATCAAAACCTTCTTTCACTTGACGCACGACTTCGTCCTCGATTTGGCGGCCGAGAGGGGAGTCGACTTCCGGATCTTCGTCATCCGCCAGGAGTAGCCAGATAATCGATGTGGCGAGGAGTGAGGCTGGCAGCGGGTGCCGTCGGAGTTGACGAACAAATGCTCGGATTATTCGCTCGTCATCAATCATCCGTTCTTCGTTCGACGGGACGCGGTTGCGCACGTATCGGATCAGCTCGTCGAGCAAACGGTTTGGGGAGGAGTGATGGTTGTCGGTCTGATCCATGGTTTTCTCTCGTTCGGTGTTTTCAATAGTTTACAAATGAAAGAAGCGCGGCACAAGGCGAGAGTTGCCCGATCGGGGCGTGGGGCAAAAGCGGACTGGTTGTTTTAGAAGAACAAAAGGGTGATTTCCGCCCGGCTTGTGCTCCAGTTGCGGGCAATTTCCTGGATCAGCGCGATCGCCTCCTGATATTCGCGATGCAGGGCCCGGTTCCAGCGTCGGCCCGGTGGGCAAATCGCTTGGCGAAGGCCGGTGATGAGCACGGTTGAGCGCGGGCAAGGGGCGAGTTTTTTAAAGATATTAATTAATTCCAGGCGTGCCCAAAGCGGATCGAACCGGCGGTCGTCTGTAAAACAGTTCCAGTGGGAAAAGCAGTGAGGAGCGTCATTTTTCGAATGTTCCGCCAGTAGCTCCAGTGCGGCTTTTGTGAAAGCCTCATTTTGGGCAGATGGCGGCAGGTCTTCGACGCTTTTTTCGATCGCTTCCTTCACCTGTTGGGCGAGGTAGAGGTCGTGGCCCGTGAGATCGGCAAAGAGCGAATTGACAAAATGGAGTTTCGTCAGGCTTTCGGCGGATTCCTTCATTTTACAACTTTAATCTCTTGAGTTCCGCGAAGAAGTCGTCGACGTCGCGGAAGTCTTTGTAGACGCTTGCAAATCTGACATAGGCAACCTTGTCGAGTTCCTGCAATTTTTCCATGACGATTTGGCCGACAGCCTCGCTTGGAATTTCGTCGTGGTATTCTTGTTGCAATTCCTGCGTTACGCGCGTGACCAGCTGTTCGATTTGCGCGACATCGATCGGACGTTTTTCGCAGGCGCGTTCGATTCCCGAAAGGATTTTTGCCCGGTCGAACTCTTGTCGGCGCCCGTCGCGTTTGATGACGAGCAGGCCGTCACGCAGGACCTCTTCGGTCGTTGAAAAACGATGGCCGCAGCTCAAGCAGTGGCGGCGGCGGCGAATCGCGGTTCCGTCTTTATTGACGCGCGAATCGATGACTCTTCCTTCAGACGAAGCGCATTTTGGACAGCGCATGATGATTATTTTTTAGTAAAAACGTAGCCTTTGTCGTCATCATGCTGCATCGGACGAAGAGGGCAAGCGCTCCGTTTTCGCACCGTCGATGAAATTTTTTCCGGGATAAATTTGTCGGATCGGGGCGTTAGGACTTTACATTTCCGACAAGAAAGAATCAGGTAACGGATAACATTTTTCTAAGCTATCCATATTTCCGGCTGACAGCCGATGACTCGATCGCCCGCTCGTGGTGGAGGAGGGTTGGTTTTCCGGTAAATATTCCAATCTAAAAGTCTTTCCACAAAGGATCGCTGCTACTGATTCTTTCCATAGATACTATGAATAAATCACCTCTGGAACAGCTCCATGACGTATTGACGCAGATCAATGATTTTATCTGGGGTCCGTTTCTGTTAATTCCGCTCCTTCTTCTTACCGGACTTTATTTGACAGCTCGCTTGCGCGGGTTGCAGTTCAGGGTATTGCGACATGCCTTATGGCTCGCATTTATCAGGCGAAAGGAAGGCGGTTTGGCGGTCGGTGACGTTTCGCATTATCAGGCTTTGGCGACTGCGATGGCGGGGACGATTGGAGTTGGGAATATCGCGGGTGTTGCTACGGCGATCGGCAGCGGTGGTCCCGGTGCGTTGTTTTGGATGTGGGTCACGGGGCTTGTCGGTATGGCGACGAAATATTCGGAGGCCTTGCTCGGTGTGAAATACCGTTGCACCGATGCGCGCGGAGAGCAAAGCGGCGGACCGATGTATTATCTGACTCATGGCGTCGGTGGTGGTTGGGGCAAAGGGCTCGGGATCTCTTTCGCGATATTCGGTGCGGTGGCGGCTTTTGGCATCGGGAATATGGTGCAAGCCAATACGGCTGCCGGACAGTTGCATTCGACGTGGAATATTTCACCTGTCTGGAGTGGCGCTCTCATGGCGATTTTCGCCGCGGTGGTGATTCTCGGCGGGATCAAGAGCATTGCCCGTTTTGCAGCGGCAGCCGTGCCTCTGATGTGCATTCTTTACCTCATCAGCAATTTAGCGGTGTTGTTCGTGTTTGCTGATCGGCTTCCTGCTGCAATTGCGTTGGTCTTTACGGATGCCTTTAGCGGTACGGCGGCTGCGGGTGGCTTCAGTGGGGCGGCTGTTATTTTGGTGATCCAGATGGGTGTGGCCCGCGGCATTTTCTCTAACGAGTCTGGCCTCGGCACCGGTGCGATCGCCGCGGCTTCGGCAATCACCGACCGGCCCGTTAGACAAGCAATGGTATCGATGACCCAGACCTTTCTCGATACCTTGGTCATGGTGACTTTCACGGCGCTGGCGATTATCGTGACCGGCGCTTGGATGGAAGAGGGCCTCCGAGGCTCACCGATGACCGCTTGGGCGCTGGAACAGGGGCTGGGCGGAGGTTGGGGAACCTACACGGTCACCCTCGGTGTTCTGGTCTTTTCTTTCACCACGATTCTCGGTTGGTGCTATTATGGCGAACGTTGTATCGAACGTTTGATTGGACGGATCGGGGTGATGCCCTACCGGGTTGCTTTTTCGATATTCGTGTTTTTGGGAGCCATCCTTTCATTGGACTTGGTTTGGACCTTTTCTGATATCGCCAATGGCCTGATGGCGCTTCCGAATCTGATCGGTTTGCTGCTGTTATCGGGAATTGTGGTGAAAGAAACGCGTGCTTATTTTTCCAACAAAGCTTGGCGGGATGCGGCTCCCTCTTCTGCGCAGGATGATCTCCTCGTGACTCAAGTCGATTCTCCGGAAAAAGCACCGGATGAGTGATCGGTTAAACAGGTAGATCGCGACATCCCGTTCTTTTAGACGGAGCGAATTCATTGGATCGTTTCCCGGCAGATTCGGTGGAAACCGCCGCGCCGCGTCGAAATGTTTTTCAGATTCGCTTGGAGTGTGTACTATCGGATTTCGAAATAATCAGATGGCACCACATTTTCAGGTAAACAAAACCGAAACAACGACTTCCGCCAGGACCGGCGTGTTGAGAACGCGGCACGGGGAGATCCAGACACCGATTTTCATGCCGGTCGGAACCCAGGGAACGGTGAAAGGCGTGACCCCGGCTCAGCTCGACGACCTCGGCGCTCAGATCATTCTCGGAAATACCTACCATTTGCATCTTCGACCTGGCGAAGATCTGATTGGAGAACTCGGTGGCCTGCATACGTTTATGGGCTGGGAGAAACCGATATTGACCGATAGCGGCGGTTTTCAGGTTTTTAGTTTGGCTAAGCTCCGGGAAATCAGCGAGAACGGGATTTCGTTTCAATCTCATCTCGACGGGAAAAATGTGTTTCTCGGTCCGCGGGAAGCGATGGAAATCCAGTGGAAGCTCGGCTCGGACATCGCGATGGTTCTTGACGAATGTCCGCCGTATCCGTGCGAGAAGGAGGCTTGTCGCGGCGCAGTCGAGCGGAGCATCCGGTGGGCGAGGCAATGTTTAGAGCTTAGTCAGGAAAGTGGATTTCTCGACAGGGGGCATCATCTTTTTGCAATCGTTCAGGGATCCAGCTACGAGGATTTGCGGCGTGAATGCGCGGAAGCGTTGCGGGAAATGCCGTTTCCCGGTTA
>DATGSL010000087.1:0-5055 GCA_035302665.1 Opitutales bacterium
CACGATACATCGAAAGATCTCCCAAACGGATCCGCGGCCCTCCTGAAGTTTCGGCCAAATAAGCCGTCAAATGAAGCCCGTCCGGAAGAGCAGTCGGCTCTCCGAGATTCGCCCCGGTTGCCACGACCGACAAGCTATCCCGCTGGAGAACGTAAACACCTGCCTCATACGAAGCGTCGAGCACCGCAAGATCCGCCAGATTCTGGTCGGTGACTTGCAAACCGGAAATCCAGACATCGCCGTCAACTTCCTCACCAGAAACAAAGCTCCAGCGAATCGTCGACCCGGCAGCAACATCGACCGTTACCCGCTCCCAATCGGTTTTTCCTGTTATCATCTCAGAATAAACCGTAACGCCCTCGATAACCGAAAAAACCAAACCGCTTTCCTCGCCCTCCAACTCCGATTTCCATCGGAAGGTGATCGTCTTCGGCGCCGTTATCTGCAGTTCAAACCAAGCATTTTCTCCGGGTGGACCATCTGCGACGGTCACCGCACCTGAATCACGGAAACCGTTTTCAGCCTGCCCAAACCAGAGACGTTCCGCGCTTTGCGTAAAGACCAAACCAGGCTGTCCAATCGCTTCCGCAAGGGAAACACCGCCGACCGTTACAAAAGCCGTTGCCGACAAGCCGCTATTGTTGGCCTCGCTCAACTCCTCCACTGTTTCGGAACCGTTCAACTCGACGAACAGACGATAATCTCCCGGCGGCAAATAAATCGGCAGGGTCGTCGGCAGAACCAACTGCACCGAGTCACCGGCACCGAGATATTCGACCGATTCCCAAACCGTCGGAAGCAGATAATCATCGCCTGCTTGCGGCCGAAGCGAAAGTTGCACGTCGAAGGAAGCCTCGGAAAGATCAGCGATTCCAAAGTTCTCAACCGTGACTGCGAACTCGGTTTCCTCTCCCGGCGATACCGAGATCGCCGTCAAATCGACTCCCGCAACCCGCAGGTCGGGAAGAAAAAGACGCGAAGTATCGGTCCAGCCGATATTGTTTTCAACAACGGTCTCATCAAGCCTTCCTTCCGGATCCAAAATAACCGCCAACTCATACTCACCGGCCGGAATCCCTCCTGAAGGAACCAGCGAAAAATCCTGCGTGATCAACTCACCAACCTCGATCCGCCTCGAAACGGTTTCCTCTAACAAAACAATGGCTTCATCTATTCCACCTTCCCCGACAAGCAGAAGCTGGATATCAAAAGAGGCTGTTTCCGGAACGAATGCCGAACCCCGGTTTCCCCATTCAAGAGTTATTTCAAATGGATCAGCGTAAACGCCGAGCGGATCCGTTGAATCCCATCCAACCGAGATCACCTCCAAATCCGGTTTTCTGAAAACCACCGTCTGCATGCGATTGACGTCCCCAACATCCGGATCACCGATTCCGAGCTGGCCCTTCTCATTTGAGCCGGTCGAAAAAAGAAGGAAATCAGAGGTCAAACCGACCGTGTGATTTCTACCGGCCGCTACCCCGACCCAGTCCGTCCGGCTTCCAACCGGTACCGGTCTCCACCGCTGCGCGTAACTCCCATCCCCCAACTGACCATTTGCATTCGCTCCCCAAGCCCAAAGATTTTGCCCGGCACCTTCGGCCCGCAAACCGACCGAATGGTTTCTCCCTGCCGCTATCGCAACCCAGTCGGAATGGGTCCCAACGCGCGCCGGAGTGCTTCCCGTCGCACCGACGCCGACACCGAGCTGTCCTTCCATATTTCTTCCCCAAGCCCACAGCGAACCGTCGGTCTTCAAGGCCAACGAATGCCACGCACCGGCCGCTACAACTTTCCAATCGGTGTCATTCCCGACCTGTAACGGCACGTTTGATGTCGAAGACAACCCGAGCTGACGTTCCCCATTCGATCCCCAAGCCCACAAAGTTCCGTCTGCACGAACCGCCAACGAGTGAAATTCGCCCGCCGCAACCGCTAACCAGCTTTCACCATTTCCAACTTCGACCGGCTCAAGCACCGCCGAAAAACTGCCGTTGCCGACCTGACCGGCTGAATTACTTCCCCAGGCATAAAGCGCTCCTCCCCGAATCCCGACAGTGTGATAAGCCCCAGCCGCGACCGCCTCCCAATCGGCATCAGAGCCAACCTGCACCGGCTCCAGCTGCGTCTCCCGATCTCCCAATCCGAGCTGACCTTCCGAATTTCGTCCCCAGGCGAAGAGTCGTCCATCCTCTGCAATTCCAAGGGTGTGAGCGTGCCCGGCAGCCACCGACTCGAAACTGAACGGAGTCAACACGCGTTCGGGAATCGGCTGGGAATCCGAATTGCCCAATCCCAATTGTCCATTTGAATTTCCTCCCCAAGTCCAGAGAGTGCCGTCAGAACCGCGCACCACATTGTGCTGATCTCCAACTGCGATCGAATCAGCCGAAGCCGTCTTCAACATTAGCAGACTGGCAGCCAAACAAGTGAAAGCGACAGCCAAACAGCGATTCAATAGCCGATGACTGGGGCACGTGGACGATTTTTTCATAATAAAACAAAAAGGGGATTAGAGGTTGATAGGAGTTCGACAATGTCAAGGTGTGAAAACCTCAGCCAGAACAACCCTCCACAAACAGAATGTAAAGCAAATCCACTACTTTTACAGAATCTTTACAGGCCGGAGATCCAATCCGATCTCGGAAAGCGCCCGCCCAATCCCAAATCGAGGCAATCCCCTTGCTGACGAATCGCAGCTTGCCAGCGGCCTGAAGGCCAGAAAGTCTGATGGTCACAGAAAGGAAAATCGAAACCGAAAAGGCGAAGACAAAATGGAGAAAATGTTAATACTCGGCCGCAAAAACGGCGTCGGCCTCGACCGCGATGCTGACTTGCTCTCGCACGCCCTTGGACCTGAGATTTCGATCTCAAAACCCGAAATTGGCGGTATCGGCGTCCTTTTCTCCCGAGCACCGCGCGCAAAAGCCGCCTTCCATCTCGAACGGGTTTCGCCATTCTGGAAACAACGGGCCGAAACTCATTTCCTGATCCCAAACCAGGAACGATTTCCCCACCGTCAACTCCGACGGCTCCGCCTTATCGATCACATCCTCTGCAAATCCCGCCACGCCGCGGAGATTTTTTCCCGGTTTCATCCATCGGTTCACTACATCGGCTTCACCTCGGCCGACCGCTTGCTTGCCGATAGCCAGCCCGACTACGATCGCTTTTTTCACCTTGCTGGAAAAAGCACGTTGAAAAACACCGGACTCCTGCTCGAACTCTGGGAAAAACATCCCGAATGGCCGACTCTGACTCTCGTTCAACATCCGAGCAATGCCCCAAAAGTCGTACCGAAAAACGTCGATCTCGTGAGCCGCTATCTTCCCGACGATGAGCTGCGGCAGCTGCAAAACAGCTGCGGGATCCACCTTTGCCCTTCCCTCTCGGAAGGCTGGGGTCACTACATCGTCGAAGCGATGTCCTGCCGAGCGGTGACGCTCACGACCGACGCCCCGCCGATGAACGAATTGATAACATCCGAACGCGGGCTAACCGTTCCCTGGATGCGCGACGAGCCGCGCCATCTCGGAACCAACTTTTTCGCCAATCCAAAAAAATTGGAAGCGGCGATCGAACACCTGATCGCCCTTCCAACTCAAGGAAAGCAACAACTCGGCAATGCCGGACGGAAGTGGTTTGAAGAAAACGACCGGAATTTTCAATCCCGACTAGCGGAGATCATCACATCCGCCACCAACCTCCAAACACAAAGATAGGAGCAAACCTCCGGGCGCCCCGGCAGCGGTTTGCTCCATTTAGCAGACGAGCGAAGACGCTCATCTCTACCCTCGTTTCTATCCCTTCTTTCCGTAAAGCTGTGGATTGAGAGCCGGATCGTTGTACATCTTGAACTGATAATAGACGGCAAAACTTCTCCGACCTGCGCGAATCTCCTCCAAAAGCTCATCCAAACTACGCGCTAAATCGCTCCGCTGCTGGATGATCCGGGCGAGCTTAAATTCGCATGATTCCTTGTGCTCATCCGACGCATCCTCGCGCTCGGTCTCTTCCCGCATGTGATATTCCTTTAAGGCGAGAATCGAAAGCCGATCGATGATCATCCCGGGCGTTTCGGAGTTGAACGGCACACCCGATTCAGCCGGTTTCAATTCCTCAACCAGCTGCTTGTCCATCTCTTCGATGAAATTGTTGCGCTGTTGATTGTAACCGTCGATCGCGCGTTTTGCATTATAAATACGCTCAAACCCGAGATCGTCGCGACGGGCGATATCTTCCTCATGCCAAAGTTGAAAATTCCGAAGATGGTTTTCCTGAACGAGCAGAAAAAATCCCTCACCGCCCGCAGCCGGATCGATCCGGTGCCAATCATCGGTGAGTTTCGTATGGAGGTCGACAATCTGCTGAGAATCAAGCTTCATGAAGTTTGTATTGCCCGAAGCGGAATAGAAGGCAAGCCTTCCCTTTATGTCGCACCCTGGCAATACACCTGATATCCAGAGTCTTTTAATCCTTAAACCGTCGTCACTCGGCGACATCGTGCACGGACTCCAACTCGTGCAAACAGTGGCACGCCAACTACCCGATTGCCGGATCACCTGGGTCGCCCGCGATCGATTCGCACTTTTGCCCGAAGCGGCACCCTTCATAGACGAAGTCATTCACTTTCGCCGCAAAGCCGGTTTCAAAGGCCTCCTCGAAGTTTTGAAAATATTGCGCGGCCGGAAATTCGACGCGGTGTGGGATATGCAGGGACTTCTTCGAACCGGCCTGATGAGCCTTGCCGCCCGTTCTCCCGAAAAATGGGGCCGCAACGACGCACGTGAAGGGGCCGGTTTCTTTTACAATCGCCGCATCGAACGCCCTCGCGGAGAAGGCCCCCATCATGCGCTGGCAATTTAGCAAGGTTTTGCCCGGAGTTTCGGCTTGGATGACGAAATCACCTATCCGCTCAACCTTCGGCGAGAACCAAATTTCCCATGGGAACCCTTTTTCGAAGGCGATCCCGGAAAACGCTTTGTGATTTTCACCGACAGTCGCGGAGTTGAAAAAGAGTGGAAAGGTTTCGAAGCATTGACCCGCCTGATTTGG
>DATGSL010000088.1:0-5082 GCA_035302665.1 Opitutales bacterium
TTGGAAGGAGCCGGAAGGGCCGGGATCGACGATTGCGGGAAAGGAGAATTTTCCGGTTGTTCATATCGCCTGGGAGGATGCGGAGGCTTATGCGAAATGGGCGGGGAAACGGCTGCCGACCGAGGCCGAGTGGGAGTTTGCCGCGCGCGGAGGAGAAAGTGGCAAGCCGTTTGTTTCAGGAGCAAGCATCGTTTCCGAAGGAAAATGGCAGGCGAATATCTGGCAGGGGAATTTTCCTTCGGTAAATCGCGAAGAGGATGGTTTTGCCGGACTGGCACCGGTCGGCTCGTTTGAGGAAAATCGTTACGGGCTTCACGACCTTTCCGGCAACATCTGGGAGTGGTGTGCCGATTGGTATCGACCGGATACTTATCGGTTGCGGGCCGAAAGCGGGAAGATGGTTGAAAATCCGGTCGGACCGGCGGCCGGTTTTGATCCGATGGAGCCGGGTGTGCCCAAACGGGTGATGCGCGGAGGTTCGTATCTTTGCAGCGAAACGTATTGCGCCCGATATCTGGTTGGCTCGCGCGGAAAATCGGAGCCGAGATCGAGCACGAATCACATCGGTTTTCGTTTGGTCAAATCGCCTTGAAGCCGGATCTCGCGCCGAACTTTCTTCGGTTTTTTAGCAAAGGTTGTTCTGCGATTCAGCTCTCATTTTGGTTTGTTGGAGCGGCGCGGGAGAGGCTTGACTCCAAAGGCTGAATTCAGACGCTTGAGAGGATGAGAGTTTCCCTTCTGCGCCCACCCTTTATTCGAGCCTTTCTGAATTTTTTGGCCGGTTTCCTATTTGTCGCGATATCGATCGTATCGGTTGCTGATGAAAAGCGTCCGAATATTTTGTTCATTTTTTCCGACGATCACGCGCTTCAGGCGATCGGTGCCTACGGTTCGACTATCAACGAAACGCCGAATATCGATCGTTTGGCGGAGGAGGGGGCGGTCTTCGAAAATTCCTTTGTCGGAAATTCGCTTTGTGGTCCATCGCGCGCGATTATTTTAACCGGTAAGCACAGTCACAAGAACGGGTTCTTGCGAAACGGCGATAAGTTCGACGGAAGCCAGACGACTTTTCCGAAACTCCTTCAGGAGGTCGGTTATCAGACGGCATTGATCGGAAAATGGCATTTGAATTCGGATCCGGTTGGCTTCGATTTCTGGAAAATTTTGCCCGGACAAGGTTCTTACTACAATCCGAACTTCATTCACATGGATGGCTCGGTGAAGCGCGAAACTGGCTACGTCACGGACATCATTACCGATGATGCCATCGATTGGCTGGAGAATCAGCGCGATCGGGAAAAACCGTTCATGTTGATGGCGCAACATAAGGCGCCGCATCGGAATTGGTCGCCGGCGGAGCGTCATCTGGAGCTTTATGATGATGTCGATATTCCTGAGCCGGAAACTCTTTACGACGATTATTCGGGGCGCGTCGAGTATTTGAAGGAAAACGAAATGATGATCCGCGATCATTTTTATTGGGGTCACGACATGAAGTTTCATGGCGAAAATGAATTTCCCGAACATTTCCTCAGCATGCCGAATGGCGAATATCGGCGGATGAACGAGGAGCAACGCGCCGCTTGGGACAATGCTTACGAGCCAAAAAACCAGGCATTTCTCGATCAGCTCCGGGCGGGCGAGCTTTCGGACGACGATATTCTTCGCTGGAAATATCAGCGTTACGTCAAAGATTATCTCCGGACGGTCGCGGCAGTCGATGAAGGGATCGGAAAAATCCTCGATTATCTCGAGGAAAGCGGGGAGGCCGATAATACGATTGTGATCTACAGCTCCGACCAAGGGTTTTTCCTCGGCGAACATGGTTGGTATGACAAGCGTTGGATGTTCGAGGAATCTTTCAAAATGCCTTTTCTGATTCGCTGGCCCGGAGTGATTGAACCGGGAAGCCGTCCGGAAGCGATGATTCAAAATATCGATTACGGGCCGACCTTTTTGGATATTGCGGGCGCGGAAATTCCGGAGGAAATGCAGGGGCGGTCCCTGGTTCCGGTTTTTGAGAATACCGCGGAAATCCCGTCCGATTGGCGCGATGCCGTTTACTATTCGTATTATGAAAACGACGCCTATCACCACGTGCCGATTCACGACGGAGTGCGGAACGATCGTTATAAACTGATGTTTTTCCAGCGCAGATCTGTTTGGCAGCTCTTTGATCTACAAGAAGATCCGAACGAGATGCGCAGCGTCCACGATGATCCGGAATATGCAGAGGTGTTTGCGGCGATGCAAAAAAGATACCGCGATTTGAGAGGTTTTTACGATGTGAACCCAGCGATTATCATGCAATCGCGCGGTGATGAACCGCGGTGGAAAAACCGTCAGGTGGCGGTGAACGAACTTGCGAAAAAGGGCGGATTTGACCTCGCCTTTATCGGGGACTCGATCACGGAAGGCTGGGAGCGAGCTGGAAAGGAAGTCTGGGAGGAATTTTACGCCGACCGGAATCCGATCAACCTTGGCTTCGGTGGCGATCGGACGGAGCACGTTCTCTTCCGGCTCCAGCGAGGAAACCTTTCGAATGTTCGGCCGAAAGTCGCCGTTGTGATGATCGGGACGAATAACACCGGTCATCGGATGCAGGATCCGGTCGAAGTCGCAGCCGGGGTGAAGCGGATTTTGGAAGTTCTCGAAGAGCGGACTCCGGAAACAAAAATCCTTCTCCTGGGAATCTTTCCGCGCTCAGCTGAACCATTGGATGACTTCCGTTTGAACAACGTGGCGATCAATCAGATCATTCGTAGATACGCCGACGGCGAGCGCATCCATTATCTCGATCTCGGACATGTTTTTCTCGAGCCAGACGGAACCTTATCGACCGAGGTCATGCCCGACCTCCTGCATTTGAGTCCGGAAGCTTACCGTCTCTGGGCGGAAGCGATGGAGCCGAAATTGCAGGAACTTCTCGGGTTTTGACCGAACGAAGAAAGCACGCCGCCGGGAACGCCGATCGGCCAACACGCCGGGAACGCCGATCTCCCGATCGGCCAGCAAGCCTGCATCCCGATCGGCCCGCATGCCTGGGAACGCCGATCTCCCGATCGGCCAACAACCTCCCATTCGACATCACACCCGATGCTTGCCTTGCACGATCAAATCTGTTCATTCTGTTGATCTGACAGAGCCCCTGCGCCTCCAAAGTTCCGCCAAAAAAAACGCCTCGCCCTTTTATTCCGTAAACCGACGAATACACCATCCGGGGAAGCGACGGAGCGAAGCCTTCCTGGAACTTCGGGAACTACACCTACAAATCGTCGAGAGGACTGGCGTCTTTGGCAGCATCCCGCTTGAGGACGTGAAGGTAAATCATCGTCGTATTCACATCAGCGTGCCCGAGAAGATCCTGAACTTCGCGAATACTCTTTCCTCTTTGCAACAAATGGGTTGCGAACGAATGACGCAAGACATGCGGTGTCACGCGCTTCGGAATCCCAGCTGCTTTCGCCGCTTTTCTAATTGCGGCTTGGACCGTTTTATCAAGCACATGATGACGCCTGACAACACCGCTTCGGGGATCGACCGCAAGTCGCGCAACAGGGAAAACATATTGCCAAATCCACTCGCTCTCGGCCCGCGGATATTTCCTGCGCAACGATTCAGGCAAATACACCGCGCCATGGCCCAGTGCTAGATCGCTTTCATGAAGAGCCCGCACCCGCTGCAAATGTTCTTCAAAAGAGGACCGGAGCCGGGCGGGAAAATAAGTCGAACGGTCTTTATCGCCTTTTCCACCCCGAACAATGAGCTGCCCATTCGCAAAATCGAGATCCTTGACCCGCAGACGCACGGCTTCCGATACTCGAAGACCGCCACCATAGAGAATTCCGCCGATCAGTGCAAAAGATCCGGAAAGATGCGAAAGCAGCAGTTTTGTCTCCTCCGAAGAAAGCACTACCGGTGTTCGGCGCCGCTCAGGAGCGCGGATCACGCCAGCATGGTCTCCCGGATCGATGCCGAGTATTTCCCGGTAGAAAAACAAAAGCGCGTTGAAAGCTTGATTTTGTGTACCGGCAGCCACTCCATGACGCGTAGCCAAATCGGTCAGAAAATCTCCAAACTCCGCAGGTGTAAGTTCTTTCGGAGCCGTCTCCGCGGCAAACTTTGCAAACCGTCGCAACCACCCGAGATAGCTCTGCTCGGTTCGATAGGCGTGCTGCTTTACCCGAAGGCGCTCCCGCATCGACTCTATCGCCTCCTGCCAATTCTGAAACGGCTTTGCCTGCGCCCCGAGTACCCGCTCAAACCGCTCAATTCCGAGATAGTGTCGACAGTACCAGCGCAAGGTCTCCTCAGCCTGCCGGACCTGCCAGTCTTTGAAACGTCCGCTCGCTCGCAATTCCTCGATATGGGGCAAATATTCCAAAGGTGCCCGTTCCCGCATTTCAGTTTCAGAGCGGCCATTGATAAAAAACCGGATCCAACGTTCCCGAAAAGAGAGCGAATAATCCGGCCACCTCGTCATCCGCTCCATTGCGAGACGAATAGCAGTGGGGTGTATTTCGGCGGAATTCCCGCCGGAAGTAGGGGTATTATGCGACATGACGTAATATCCCGTGTTACGAACGTTCGCATAATGCAAGTTTAAAAAACTTGCTTTTGTTCTCTAACCCCTTGATATTTCAATATAAACATGGCTTACGCTCGCTTACCCCTTCTGGTATATTGCGAACGTTCGCCCACTACACGTTCGGCAGAAAAATTAATTATGGATTTACTTGAGGATATTAAGGCTGCCATCGACGCGGCGCTCAGCGAAAAGAAAAAGGTCTCGACCATTCATTCGTTGGTTCTAATTCATGCAGCCGATTTACGAGGATTGACACCACGTGAATTCTGCAGAGCGACGGGTCTAGCGAAAAGCTACGAGATTGAATTCACGAAGATGATAAAAGCATCGGAACGGCTTCCGGAGCTTGGCTATGCGGTTCGGAGAATCAGGCAATAGCCGAACCAGGCACGGGAGGTAATGCGATTTAGCCGCGCCGCAATTCGCAAGAAGTCTCGAATACTCGATCACCACAAGCCGCATACCTCCGTTTGACGTTCGCAAAAAGATGA
>DATGSL010000089.1:0-4680 GCA_035302665.1 Opitutales bacterium
CGCCGTCGATACCCTGAAACCGTATCAGGAAATCGATCTCGGCATGCTCGATGCGACGAGCCAAACCTGGACCGCGCCGTATCAATCCGACTGGGCGATTGCAATCGGATCTTTTTCGTCCGATCTGCCCGATCCGGTTGAACCGGATGCTCCGTCCGGACTCGAAGCTTCCGCTATCGCTCCCGGCCGTATCGACCTTGCTTGGAACGCTCCCTACACCGGAGGTTCACCGATCACCGGCTACCGGATCCAGCGGAAAGCTGAAGATGCGGAAGACTTTATCGATCTCGAAAGAGATACCGGAAATGCCGGCACAACTTACATCGATTTTTCGGTGAATCCGGATACGACTTATACTTACCGCATTTCAGCGATCAACGAGATCGGTGAAAGCCCATTTTCAAATACAGCTTCCGCTACCGCCGGAGATTTCAGCCAATCGCCATTGACCCTGACCGATTTCGGTGCGGTTGGCGACGGAGCCGCGGACGATACGCAGGCGCTTCGCGAGGCAATTGCACACGCTGCCGACAGAAACCTCCCGCTGACCATTCCCGTTGGCGATTATTTGATCACGGAAGATATCGTGATCGATCGCCCAATCCATTTTGTCGGAGAAGGAAATGGCGCATCGGATTTTACATCGAACGGCGGAGATGCGCGTTTCTATATTCGCGAAAGCGGTACGAGTTTTACCGATATCGGTTTTAAAGAAATGATCGCACCGATCGTCCTCGAAAGCCGTAGCGGTTATCTTCTCGAAAACATCACCTTCGATCGCTGCCGTTTTGAAAATATACAGGTCCATCACGGCAACCGCGGCGTCATCGGATTAGCAAGAGGTCGATCGTCCGAACGGCCCCATCCGATCCGGAATCTCGTGATCAGGGAATCGATATTCAAAAACATCGACTCCAACGCGATCAATATCCGCGGCAATATCGCCCACGCGCAAATCGTCGACAACGAATTCACTGGCATTATCAACGATCCGGAAACCAACTCTTCGCGCGATACGTTTGTCATCCGCCTCGGCGATCCCGGCGCTGATTATGCGGCCGGACAAGGCCATCACCTGATCACCGGCAACACGATCCGCAATATCCGGAAAAGCACGGCCGAAGGAAATCTCATCGGTATCCTCCTCTACGGAGATTCGAACGTGATTCGCGAAAATCTGATCGAAAACATTGACGGAACCGATGACGGACTGGATACAAGCGCGATCTTTATCAGCGGTTCGTTTAACGAAATCATTGACAATACGATCCGCAATATCCGCGGCGTCGGCAGCTTCGGAGCGATCCACCTTCAAGGCGAAATGACCGAAGGAAACCGCCAGAATATCGTCGCGGACAACACGTTCGAAAACATTCACGGAATGTTCGCCATTGAATCGCATAGCTCTGATTTCACCGTTTCAGATAACGAAATCCGCCATTCACCGGTCGGAGCTCTCGCCCATCGCGCCGGCACAAACTTGAGCGTTTCGGGAAATACTTTCTCGAGTGCAAATGTCCTTGTTCAGACAGCTGCCGGAGAAGCCACCTTCTCCAACAACGAGTTTCTCGAATCGGCGCTGATCCTCTCGGAAAACCTGGAAACTGTGGCCAATCGGAATCAGATTTTGGTGAACGAAAACCTTTTCCGTCGCACTGAAATCGATTCGCCGAATCCAATGATTCAGTTGTCCGACAATGTCGCCGAGAACAAGATCTCAATCTACGACAACCGCTTCGAAGATCTGACAGAAGTTGCAGCGGGGAGTCCGCTCATCGACTTGAGCAGCGGAGGCACGCTTGCGACGGTCAAAATTGTTCGCAACGAGGTGGTCCTGCCCAACGAGGACGCTGAATTTGCAGCAACCGACTCTCCAAATGAAACAATCTCCGACAACGAGATCGTCTATGGAGTGCCCTCACCTTCTTTGGATGAAACGCTCCATTTGGAAAAGAACAGAACTGATGATAGTTTCTCGCTCTCCTGGAATGGGAAAGCCGGTTTTCAATATCAAGTCCAGTTCTCTCCCGATTTGAAAAACTGGAGCCCACACGGCGATTCGATCCCTGGCAACGACCGTGAAATTCGGGTGAATGATCTGCCGACAGGCGCTGGCGATTCGATGTTCTACCGAGTAATCATCGAAGAGTCCGACGCGTAATTTCCAAGAATAAGGCGACCCAAAGCCGGGTCGCCTTTTTTATTGAAAAGAAGCGCGATCGTTCGGCGGTTTACCGATCGACCTCAAGGGCAGAACCGGTTGGCCAAATGCCTTCCGGTCCAAAAATGCGATCGAGACAGTCGTCTAAAACACCAAGTCGGGCGGCGAGATCCAAGACAGTGAACCGACGACGAATCGAGAAGGCCGACCAATAGCTTTTCCGAAGCCGGTCACGGTCGATTCCTATCTCTTCCGGTTCAATCGGCGCACCGACAGCTTGAAACATCTGACGAAGTTCCAAAAACGGTATCAGTTGAGCGCGCAATTTCTCGGAGAGTTCCGGCCAGTTTTCCCGAAGGGCAGAGAGCTGCTCTCGCAGATCGTCCTGGCTCACCTTTTTCGCCTCCATCTCTCGCAAAGCGCCCTTTGCCATGTCGCCATTACCATGCCATTCCTCCACCTTTTCCCGCCAGGAATCATCGGAAGGCCATTTCGCAACTGCACCTTCAACGTCGATTTCCGCAAGCGGAAGCTCAAACAAAGCCTCATAAAGGGCTGTCGATGCCAAGGTTCCAATCGCAACTTTGAATCCGTGCGACGGGGCCGTTCCTTCGTGGGTGTGATCCTGCATATCCCACAAATGGCTAAATTGATGCTCGGTACCGGAGGCAGGTCGACTCGATTTTGCAGCCTGCATCGCAAAACCGGCCAGTAATAGACCTTCTGTCAGATGGCGAATCGATTGCGGGTCGCCGGTTTGCACTCCTTTCGGATCAGCAACGAGTTCCCGCAAGCGGCTTTGAATAATCTCCCAGACATCGGGATCGATCGATTCGGCGCCCAGCTTGTCGGCTACGATCCAGTCAGCCCCCGCCGTTACTTTTGCGAGCAGATCGGCGTATCCCCAGGCATTCATTTTTCCCGGGGCACGTCTGATTACGTCAATATCTGCTACAACAGCGACAGGGGCCGGACAGGTAAAGGTCTGTTTCAGTCCATCGTGCGTGATCGAGGCGCCAAACGCCGTATACCCATCCATCGAAGCCGCGGTGGCCACAGAAATGTAAGGACGGCCGACCCGATGGGCGGCCAGTTTTGTCAGGTCATTGATCGTTCCCGACCCGACGGCGACCGGTATCGCTTCGTGCGATCGCAACGACTCCTCTAGCTTTTCCACATAACTGAATTCTGCAGGCAGCTTTTCCTCCGAATAAATAAAAGGCGACACTGTCTCAATCCCCGCCCGTGTAAATTCGTCTTGAACCTCTCCCCCGGCCACCAGAAATGTCCTCTCATCGGCAACGATGACGGCGTGCTTTGCTCCAAAGAGTTCCTTAAAAAGATCCGGTGTTTTTCCCAGAATCCCGTTTCCAATTTCCAGCCGCTGCGTTTCGTTTGCAGCTTCAAGGGCTTTCACTAAATGCGACATTTCCAATAATTTATTTTAAAAAGAATTAGTTCTCGTTTCCGGCCGTCTCTTCAAGAGCTCTGAACACGTCCAAAGCCGGCAGGTCGGCCGAAGGGAACCCGAAACCGAGCGCTTTTGCCAACGTGGGAGCGATGTTCCGCATATCGATCGAGCCGAGATTGAGACCGGCAGGAATTCCCTCTCCAGTAATGAAAAAGGCGGAGTTCATCTCTGAAAGAGAAGGTGAATATCCGTGAGTGCCGCTCGTTCTTCTCGGAGCTACCAATGAACCATCGAGGTGATGACTCGCGATAAAACCAGACACAAGGTCGATCCAAAAATCGGCATCGGGATTTCCTCCGAGAGCTGCAATTTGCTCTCGCTCCAAAATCGCTGCGATTCCGTTTGCAGAATCCGCCGCCAACTCATTCAACACCTTCCGAACACGCTCGCGAGCGTCGACATCATCAGGGTCTTTCAGAAAGACCGGCGACGACCCTCCTGCAGGGAGTTGCTTTGCAACCCAATCACCGATCTCCGAGTCCGCGTATGTTTTGCCTCTCGATTCAAAAGTAATTAAACCGGCCCGCTCAAAGGCCGCGTCGATTCGCAGCACGCGGTCAACCGATGTAAATCCATGATCCGATGCGGCACAGACAATCGCTCCGGGATCTGTCGCACGGAAAGCATCGGTGAGTATACCGACCATCATATCGATCTCTTCCAATGCTGCGATGGTTTCCTTTGAAAAGGGTCCGTGGCGATGTTGCATCGAATCAGCCGCCGCTAGATGCACTCCGATTAAATCCGGTTTTTTAGCGTCGATTATTTCCAATGCATACGAAGTCCGTTCCCAATCCGCCTTCGCAAATTCCACTTCCCCTGCATCAATTCTTGCACGCGCTTTCGTCCCGATCTCCTTTATTAAACCCGGTGTAACAACGCTCCAAACTTCGGGACTTTCCGATCCGATTACACGCTCCGGAATGTTGTAATGAATATCGGAGGCACCGACACTCACCGGCCAGCCGACTCCTGCCGTTGTGCGACCCGCTTCGGCCGCCTGATTCCACAGCGTCGGAACCTGGATATGCTCCGCCAGCCAATCCCA
>DATGSL010000090.1:0-11282 GCA_035302665.1 Opitutales bacterium
GCAGTGGCGGAGGTACCGTCGTTTTATGCAAACATCCTGGCGACCGCGGAATCCGTTTTTTGGATGAATCTCACTGATGGAGTGGATTCCAACGGACGCGTTCCGGGAAATTGGGATTATCCCAAGCCCGGTATTGAAGGATCAATTCCGGTGCAGTGAAACTCTCCACATGTCCGTCAAAAAAGCTCACAAGGCCTTTCCCGTCGTGTCGATTCGCTTGAGAAAGGTAGCGCGGATTGGCATTCAGGGCGATGAGGTTTTCGGAGCCGGAAGCATGATTGCTTGTTTCAGCAAAGAGCGGCACGCGGCTCGGTTCTGTAATGCCTTCGACGTTGGTGATCGAAACCCGGAGCGGTGAGGATGCACCGGCGTAACTGAGAAGATAATTCGGTCCGTAACAGAGCCAATCGGGAGCCACTCCATCGCGAACGGCCGAGGGACAGATGAAGACCGAGTTTTCCCGAAGTTTTGGAAGAGCATTTTTTGCAGAAAGCTCGTGGATCGGCGGCGAATCGAGATAGGGAGGAAGGGAATTGAACCACGGTAAAGTTCCGCGGTGAACCGTCAGATTGTCCGGCGAACTGTTGCTGTTGCTATCCCAGCCGTCCCACGGAATAAATCCGGAGTGATCGCTCGCGTAAAGGAGATTCGCGGCGGCCCATTGGCGGAGATTCGATGCGCAACTTGCCTGCTGGGCCTGACGTCGAACGTTTCCGATAACCGGAATCAGAATCGCAGCCAGAATCGCGATGATCGCAATGACCGTTAAAAGTTCAATCAAGGTAAAACCGACCTTTCGATTCAACATGGGGTATGGGGTTGGGGGTAAGTATAAGGAACAGCCGATTCAGATTTTGAAAAGCTGTCCCATTCTCTGTCCGAGCAATTTGGATGCAAAAAAGAAGCAGAGGGCAAGCAAAATCATCGCGAGAACGCCGAGTGCACAGGCGATCGCCGGAGCTGTTGGCGTGATCCGCATCAACAAACCGTAGATGGCTTTCGTAATCGGAAAAAACTGATCTTCCTGTGCCAGAAGCATTCCGGTGCTGACGTCGAGCATCGCAAAGGCAAATGTCAAAATCGAACCGGCGATCAAATTGGCACTGATGAGCGGAAGAACGATTTTAAATACTGTTCGCAGCGGCGAGGCGCCAAGATTTGCCGAAGCTTCTTCGAGCGAAACCGAGAGTTGCTGAAATCCAGCGTAAGCGACCCGCACGATAAACGGAAGCCGGTGAATCGAATAGGCGATCACAATTAAAAGGATCGGGTTATCGCGCGGATCGAAAATGCGGATCAGACTTCCATTGAGCCATTCGACAGTCGCCGGAGTCGATTCGAATCCGAGGATAACGAAGGCATTCGTCAGCCAATCGGGATCGATGATCGGACGGGTGAAGGCCGCAAAATATGCAAATGCCAGCACCAGTCCCGGAAGGGCGAGCGGCAACATCGCAATCACATCGAGCCAATCGCGTCCTCGAAATGTTTGCCGCGCGAGCAGCCAGGCGATTGCCAGACCGAGAACAAGATCGAGAAAGGCTGATGCGCTCGCGTAAAGCAGCGAGTTGCGGATACTCGTCCGGGTCAGATCGAGCGAAAAAATTTCACCGTAAAATTCGGTGGTCCATTCGGTCGGCAAAATGGAGAAAAACCACTTTGCGGAAAAGGATTGCAGAATCACCGAAAGATGAGGCAAAACGGAGATTCCGATCAGGCCGGAAATCCCGATGATTGCGAGCGAGCTCATCAGTGGAGAAAGTCGGTTCTGTTCGGTTTGAGTCGCACTTCTTGAAAACATGGCGAACTGTCCGTCGCCCCATTTTTTTCCGATCGCAAAAAGAAGCGCCACGAGCAGCAAGGTCAACACGACGAGCGCATAGCCGATCGGATTATCTGCTTCGGTCACGAGATTGAAAATCTGCGTTGGAACGGTTGTTTGAAATTCAAAAATCAGCGGCACTCCGAGATCGGTGAAGGCCGAAATGAATACAATTGACGAACCGGCAAAAACTCCGGGAATCGCCAACGGCAGCGTAACCGTTCGGAAAACCCGAAAACCGCTTGCACCGAGATTTCGCGCCGCGTCGCGCAACGCCGGATCGAGATTGGCGAGCGCCGCTTGAACGCTGAGAAACATGATCGGGTAAAGATGCAGCGTGTTGAGCAAAATGATTCCGGCAAATCCACCCGAACCGAACCAATCGGGCGGTGCTTGTAAATCGACGATCCCGATCTTTGCCAGGAGCAAATTCAAACTGCCGTAGCGCGAGAAAAATTGTTTCAATCCGATCGCTCCGACGAAAGGGGGCAAGATTAGCGGAAGGAGCAGGAGCGCGCTCAGAAAGGTTTTTGCCGGAAATCGGAAACGCGCAAAAAGTTGGGCGAGCGGAATCGAAATCACGAGGCAAAGAAGGGTCGTCCACGTCGCGATCAGGAGGCTGTTTCCGAAACATTCCCGATAAAAGGGGGTTTCGAAAATCAGTCCGAAATAGGCCAACGAAAATTGGCGCTGCACGTCTCCCCCGTGAACCGTTTCGACAAAAAAGGCACCGCCGAGCAGAATCATGAGCGGATAAAAAAGAAAGAGTCCGAAAAAGCCGGCGAGCAGGATCAGAAGCGTTCTTTTCATCTTGAATCGCCGGTTTCCTCTGGGAAACGGAGCAGATGTTGTTCATCGACCTGAAAATAGAGAGCGGTTCCTTCAGGAATGAATTCGCTCACCCGGGCTTTGATCATTTCGCCATCTGCTGTTTCGAGAAGAAGTTCGTTTTGGCTGCCGAGATAAGCAGAGAAGCGAACGGTCGCGGGAATGCCGTCAGGGGAAATCCGAACATGCTCGGGACGAAAGGCGCAGGTTTCGTTTTTAGTTCCTGGGAAGAAATTTCGAAGGCTTGAATCGGAAGCCACGAAATTGATTTCTCCGATAAAGGAAGCGACGAATCGATTCGCCGGTTGCGTGTAAATTTCCATCGGCGTGCCGACTTGTTCGATTTTTCCCTCGCGCATGACGGCGATGCGGTCGGCTAGCGAAAGGGCTTCTTCCTGATCGTGGGTGACGTAGAGGCTGGTGATCGGGTTTTCGCCGTGGAGACGTTTGATTTCCGCACGCATTTCGGTTCGGAGCTGCGCATCGAGATTGCTGAGAGGTTCGTCGAAAAGGAGAAGATCGGGGTTGACGACAAGCGCTCGGGCCAAGGCGACGCGTTGTTGCTGTCCGCCGGAAAGAGTCGTCGGCTTTCGATTTGAAAAAGCACTCATTTTTACTCTCTTGAGAGCTGTTTCAACTTCGGTCTGCAGTTCCTGGCCGCGCAGTTTCCGCACGCGCAATCCGTAGGCAACATTTTCAAAAACGCTCAGGTGAGGCCAAAGTGCGTAATTTTGAAAAACGAGCGCCGTGTTTCGCTTGTGGGCGGAAATCGGGTTCATTCGTTTTTTATTGAAATGGATGTCGCCTTGGTCCGGATCGAGAAATCCTGCTATGATCCGAAGAAGAGTTGTTTTTCCGCAACCGGAAGGACCGAGGAGAAAGAAAAGTTCGCCCGATTCGACGGTGAGATCGATGTGATCGAGAACCGTCTGTGAGCCGAAATTTTTGACGATTTGGGAAAGGTGAAGGTTCATGGATTGGCGTCGCGGAGAGCTTTTGCCTTTTTTTCGATCGAGTCGAACCGTTCGACCGCCTGCTCCATCCAATTGTTGGCGAGGCGGCCGGACCGGACGCGGTCGGTTTGCCAAAAATCGGTTGCCATCAGCGCTTCCTCTTCGGAGATCAGCGGTTTTGAAAAAAGCTCGAGAAGGGGAGGGCGGTCCTCTTCCGGTAACGAGAGAATCGCTTTCCAAGCCCGCTTCAAATGCGAATGAACATCGATAATGCTTTGGCCGATCAAGGTATTGAGGACGCTCCAACGTCGGCTGCCAAGCTCCTGATCGTAGTTGAGAGCATTTTCCTGTTCAAATGGATTTAGCGGAACAAGAAGATCGCTGAGATCGTCCTCGTAAAGTTCCGGAAGAATTCCCATCCGCGTGATCCCGAATTTCTCGGCACCATCTGGGTGACCGACCGGTCGCATCCAGAGCGATTGGCCTTTTTTCGACAAGACAAATGTCACGAAAGCTTGTGCGATTTCGAGATTCGGCGCGCCTCGGAGAATCGCGATTCCATCGGGATTGATGATCGATACTTCTGCCGGAACGCGAAAACGGACATTTTCCGGTCCGAGAAATGCCTGTTGAGTCATCCCGTTGATATCGATCGAAACGGCGTAAGCGACTTCGCCAAAAGCGACTTCTTTGGTCGGAGAAGAGCTGTGTTGCAGAAAAGAGCGCACATTTCCGCTCATTTGATAGATCACTTTCCAGCCTTTTTCCCAACCGTAAGCCTGAAGGATGATTTCGTAAATCATGTGCACGGAGCCACTTTTGCGCGGATCGGTCGAGCTTACCCAGCCGAAAAGACGCGGATCGGTCAGGTCGTTCCAATCGCGGACTTCCGGCAGATTCGCCCATTCGATCACCTTTCTGTTTTCGAGAAAACCGAACGATGAAAGCGCGGCGCCATAGAACATAAAATCGGGATCGACGATCGTCAGTCCGTGAAGTTCGCGTGGAATTTCCTTTAAAACTTCCTCCGGGAGGCGAAATGGATGGAGTTGGCCGCGCGCTTTTTGGTTTTCGTACGGATCGAGGCCGCCGCCGAAGAGGATGTCGATGAAGGCGGTTTCCGGATTGGCGTCGAAACTTGCGTTGAGCGCCCGTTCGATTTGCGAAGTTCCGCCGAGATCTCGCCAGCGAACCTGCACCTCTTCGCCGGTTTTTTCCCGGTAATCATCTTGGAAGGCTTTTTCGAATTCGTGCCGGATTCCTTCCCAGTGAGGCGAAACGATGATCAATTCGTTGGCCGTGCTGCGGAGTGTTCCGAGGAGAAGGATCAAAAGCGGAAAGGCGATCGGGCGCAGGTTCGTTCGGATGGAAGCTGGAAAATGGGAGAGCATGGACGGCGCGGGTGGTCTGATTAAGAGGAGCAGGTCATTGTTAATCAAGGAGGAAAGGATCAGGCGGTCTATCGATCGGACTTGATAAATTTTTTAAACAAACTTGCATGAACCGGCCCTTTTGCGGTTTAATAGATGGTTTCATGAAGACTGCCCGTTCGCATACCCATCGCTCCCGAATCCGGATTTTCTGGCCGATTTTACTGATCATTGTTCTTTTTACTGGGTCGAGCGGAAGCGCCCCGGCGGTCCCGCGGACGTTGGCTTTTCCGCACATCGATAAAGTTGCGCACTTTTTCACGTTTGGGCTACTCGCAACAGCGATTTATCGGGCGCTTCCGGAAACGATGAAAGTGCGGCGAAGATCGATCCTGGCCGTTGTCCTCGTCGCGATCGTCGGTTTTTTTGATGAACTTAGGCAGGGTTTCAATCCGGAGCGCACGATGGACCATCTCGATTGGTTGGCAGATACAAGTGGTGCAATTGTGGCGGTTTTCGTCTATGTAAAATGGCCCTTTTACCGTAACTTGCTCGAAACCAACTACAAAAATCTTAGAAAACGAGATGCAGACCGATTCAGTAGCGCGGCGGATCCAGGAACTACGCCAGTCAATCGCCCGGCACGATGAGCTTTATTACCGCAATGCAGCACCGGAGATTTCCGATTTTGAATACGATCGGCTCAAACAGGAGCTGATCGATCTCGAAGCGAAACATCCGGAACTTGCATCGGCTGATTCTCCGAGCGTGCATGTCGGCGACGACCGTTTGGAGGCGTTCGAATCGTATCGGCACCGGCAGCCGATGCAGAGTCTCGACAATACCTACAATCGCGAGGAATTGCAGGCTTTCCACAATCGCCTGACCCGCCTTTTTTCGGTCGAGGAACTTGCGTACATCGTCGAGCCAAAAATCGATGGAGTGGCGGTCAGTTTAACTTACGAAAATGGCGTTCTAGTTCGAGCTGTGACACGCGGAAATGGGATCGAAGGCGACGACATTACGCAGAACATTCGGACGATTCGTTCGCTTCCGCATCGTATCGAAGGGGAGAGGCTACCGGAAATCATTGAAATCCGCGGAGAGGTTTATCTCGAGACGGAAGAATTTGAGCGGATCAATCGCGAGCGCGAGAAAGCCGGTCTTCCTCTTTATGCCAATCCGCGGAATCTTGCAGCCGGAACTGTGAAATTGCTCGATCCGAAGGAAGTTTCGCAGCGCAGGCTGGAAATCGTCCTCTATGCGCGCGGTTATTGCGAGCCGCCGATTTTTCAGCAGCAGCATGAGATTCACGAAACGTTGAGGAAATGGAAACTTCCGACCGTCGAGCGATATTGGAGAACGACCGGTTTTGATGAAATCTGGGAGGCCATTGAGGAACTCGATAAGCTTCGTGTCGATTTCGCTTATCCGACGGATGGCGCGGTCGTAAAACTCGATTCGGTCGCCCGTCAGGAGGAGGCCGGATTTACTTCAAAAGCGCCGCGCTGGGCCATCGCCTACAAATTTGCTGCGGAACGGGCGGAAACTCGTGTGGCGAATATCAGTATCCAAGTCGGCCGGACCGGAACGCTCACGCCCGTTGCGGAACTTGAGCCGGTGCTTCTTGCTGGAACGACGGTGGCCCGGGCGACGCTTCACAACGCCGACGAAATCGTGCGCAAGGATGTGCGGATCGGAGATTTTGTTCTCGTTGAAAAAGCGGGCGAAATCATTCCCGCGGTGGTGGAAGTCGTGAAGGAAAAACGGCCACCGGAAGCCGAAAAATATATTTTCCCGGGCCATTGTCCGGTTTGCGGAACGGAAGCGGTCCGTCTGCCCGATGAAGCCGCGACCCGCTGTCCGAATCTCAGCTGCCCGGCGCAGGTTCGCCGTCGGCTTCAGCATTACGCATCGCGCCAATGCATGGATATCGATGGACTCGGCGAGGCGGTGGTCGATCAGCTCGTCCGCCGCGATCTCGTTAACAGTATTTCGGATCTCTACGATTTGGAGGTTGAAGATCTCCTGCAGCTGGAAAAATTTGCACAAAAATCGTCAGAAAACCTGATTGCGGCTATTGAGGCGAGCAAGGAACGCGAGCTCTGGCGGCTGATTCACGGACTCGGGATCCAGCACATCGGGGCGATCGCTTCGAGAGATTTGGCGCGCGAGATCGGAGATTTGGAAAAACTTGCGTCGGCGTCCGAGACCGCCCTTGTTCAAATCGACGGGATTGGCGAAATCATGGCCCGAAGTATAGCGGTCTTTTTTGCCGAACCGCGAAACCGGGAATTGATCGAGAGATTAAAAGAGGCCGGGGTTCGGATGCGCGAGGAAAGGACGGAACCGGAGACGACATCGGCTCTTTTTAGCGGAAAAACTTTTGTTTTGACCGGCCGTCTTCCAAGTCTGACGCGGGATGAAGCCACGGCGATGATCGAAGCTGCCGGTGGAAAAGTTACCGGTAGTGTCAGCAAAAAAACGAGTTATGTTCTCGCTGGCGAAGAGGCCGGTTCGAAGCTGACGCGCGCGGAAACCTTGGGGATTGAAATCATAAATGAGGAGGAATTTCGGACGCTCCTCGCTGATGGGGACGTTTGAACCGAGCTAAACCGTTGCGGTCGGCTCGGAGATTTGGGTTCTACTTCGCGGTTTCAACAAATCGTTGTTCGCGGATAACGGTCACCTTGATCACGCTCGGATATTGGAGCTCTTCTTCGATTTTCATCCGGATGGTGCGTGCAAGTTTCCGGGCGTCTTCGTCCTGGATCGCGTCCGGTGAGACGATGACCCGGATCTCTCGACCGGCTTGAATGGCGTAAGCCTGTTCGACGCCGGGCAGAGTGGAGGCAAGTTGTTCCAGACGTTCGAGGCGCAGAAGGTAATTTTTTTGGGTTTCCGCGCGGACGCCCGGCCGGGTCGCGGAAAGCGTATCTGCAGCGATCAGCAGACCAGCGTACGGGGTTTCGGCTGGAACTTCTTCGTGGTGAGCGGCAACAGCATTGACGATCGCTTGGGGTTCTCCGTGGCGGCGCAAAAGTTCTGCGCCGATCGCCGCATGGCTTCCTTCATATTCCTGATCGACCGCTTTTCCGATATCGTGGAAAAGCCCAGCCCGTTTGGCGATCACCGGATCGAGACCGAGTTCAGCTGCGAGCATCGAACTGAGAAAAGCGACTTCTATCGAATGATCGAGAACGTTTTGATTGAAGGAAAAACGATATTTCAGGCGGCCGAGGACGGTGAGAATTTCGTGATGGACGCCGGTCAAACCGAGTTGATCGATCGCCTCTTCTCCGTAGCGAATCACTTCGGCATCGACCTGTTCGCGTGCCTTGCTGATCGCCTCCTCGATACTCGTCGGATGGATCCGCCCATCGGCAATCAGGGCTTCCAAGGCGATTTTGGCAACTTCGCGACGAACCGGATCGAAGCATGAGATCAGGAGCGAGTCCGGAGATTCGTCGATCATGATCGTTGTTCCGGTGGTTGCCTCGAAGCATTTTATATTTCGTCCCTCGCGGCCGATGATACGGCCTTTCATTTCCGCATTTGAGATGTCGATCATAGCGGCGATCGCATCGCTATTTGGTCCGCTCGATACCCGTTGCATCGCGGTGATCAGGATCTTGCGAGCTTCCATCTCGACTTCATTGTCCGAACGCTCGAGGAGTTCTCTTCGGAAGTGGCGGATCTCGTCCTCGCACTCCTGTTGCACTTGTGCGAAAAGGTTGGTTCGGATCTCTTCGGCCGACATTTTGCCGACCTCCTCCATCAAGCTCCGGTAAGTGCGGATCATTCGTCCGACCCGCTGACGACCGCGCCGCAGCGACGCGCTCTCGTGCTCGAATCTTTCTTTTTTGGCATCGAGTGCTGCCTGTTCTTCGGCTAGCAGTTTTTTCTGTTGTTCAATTTCGGCCTGACGCTGTTCGAGTTCAAGGGTGGTCCTGGTTTCGGTATTCCGAAGCTCCGTCCACTTTTTTTCGATCTCGAGTTCTGCTTTGTTTCGGATTTCGCGAGCGGTTAACTCCGCCTCCTTGCTCGCATAATAGAGCGTCGCTTTGGAACGTTCCTGGTCGAGTTTTCGGCTGCGTGTGGTCAGAACCCAAACAAGAAATGCCGTAAAAACAGCTCCCAATAAGGCGGAAAAAAGGATGGCCCATACAGTGTCCATTCCGTCGGCGGAGCTGTTTTCAATAAACAGGAAAAACATATGCTATACATCTGGTATCCATCTTGCGTTTATACCCCTAAAAACGCCCGTCCATCGGAACCGGATACCAACTTTAATTTTCGCAGTATTGGACCTCTCAAAGAAATTACAACCCTTGATTATTAACTGTTTAGTTACATATAGGCACTTGGATAGGAAGCTTACATAAAATTTTAAGTGGAAGCCCGATGGCTTTCAATTCTCCGATGTATAACTTCCTGAAAATCCAGGGAAAGAGGTTCATTTTCACGATTTTTTTGGCGCTGAAAGGCCTAAAAATACTTCAAAACTTGCCATGTTGCGAGTTTCGGTGAGAGTTATCCTCTTTGGTGCCGGATTTCCGCCTTTGACATGGAAAATGCGTTTGGCTCGATCAGCTTTCGCGTGGGCGTCGTTCCAGAAACATTTGTTTCGTCGTGGATACATTTGAAATCAACCTTCAGCTCCCCGATCTTTGGCAGCAGGAGGCGATGCGTCAGCTGCGTCAGGGAAAAGATGTGGTGGTGCATGCGCCGACCGGTGCCGGGAAAACCTACATTTTTGAGCTGTTGATGGAAGCCGGTTTCAATCGCCGGGCGGTTTTTACGGTTCCGACGCGGGCGTTGGCCAACGACAAACTGCTCGAATGGCGCGAACGTGGTTGGGATGTCGGCATCGCGACCGGCGATCTGGCGGAAAATCTCGATGCGCGGGTGATTGTTGCCACGCTCGAAACGCAGAAATCGAAATTTCTTAAACGCCTCGGTCCTGCGCTTTTCGTTATCGATGAATATCAGATGCTCGGCGATAGTGTGCGCGGTTTGAGTTACGAACTTGCGCTCGCGCTTTTGCCGCCATCGACGCAACTTCTTTTGTTGAGCGGAAGTGTCGGAAATCCGGAGCATGTTGTCGAATGGTTGCAGAGGATCGGTCGCGACGCCGTTCTCGTTTCACACGAAGAGCGTCCGGTACCGCAGGAGGAGGTTTTTCTCGATGCGCTTCCCGGACAGGTTCCCGGCAAAATAACCGGATATTGGCCTCGGCTTTTAGCTCGGGCGTTGATGGCTGATCTCGGTCCGGTTTTGGTTTTCGCGCCGCAAAGAAAAGGAGCGGAACAGTTGGCTCGGATGTTTGCGGCGGCTTATCCGGTTGAAAATCCTCTTGTTTTGACGCCGGAACAAAAGCAGCTGGCCGGTCCCCGATTGGCGAAAATGCTAGCGCGGCGGGTCGTTTATCATCACAGCGGGCTCAGTTACCGACAGCGGGCCGGTCTGGTCGAACCACTTGCGAAGGCCGGACAGCTGCGGATCGTGGTTGCGACAACCGGGCTCGCATCGGGGATCAATTTTTCGATGCGGTCGGTTCTCGTCAGTGATCGCGAATATCGGGTGAGCAATTTTTACGCGGAGGTTCGTCCCGACGAGCTCTTGCAGATGTTCGGGCGGGCCGGTCGGCGCGGACTCGATGAGATCGGATACATTCTCGTCGCGCCGGAGCGGCCGAGATTGATGGATGCTCGTCCGCTTTATTTGAAACGATCGCGGCGCGTCGACTGGCCGAGTTTGCTCGGAGTGATGCACGGCGCGGTTGAGCAGGGCCGGGCGCCGTTTGAGGAGGCGATTGAGGCTTGTCAGCGGCTTTTTAGTGTGGAGCAGATTCCGCTCGGGGTTGAGCGGAGTTTGGAAACCGGAGCGCGGGCGTGCGGGCTTTGGGTTGATGGCGAGCGAGCGTCTTTTGCGCAGCCTGATGTTGTTGAAATGAGGAACTCCCGCGGCGAGTGGGAGCGAAAACCGGAAGCTCCGGTTGAAGCGACGCTTGGGGAAGTTCTTGTTTGGAGAAAAGGCCGTTGGCGCGGCGCGCTGGAATTCAGTTCGGCGCTCGATGGGATCGGAGAGGGAAATTTTTGTCGGCTTCCCGGCAAAAAAGGTCGGCGTTTTTACGGACGGGAGGTCCCGGTCGGAAACCGCGATCCTGAAAATCCGGAACGGGTCCAGATCGTGCGTCCTTTGCGGAGAAAATTGCGGGAAAATGAAATTCCGGTTCGGCGTTTTGTGACGGAAAAGGAGTTTCGCGAAAAAATTGTTCCGTTGGTTCCGTCTGTTTATGGAGGCGGC
>DATGSL010000091.1:0-5569 GCA_035302665.1 Opitutales bacterium
TCAACGGTGCATAGGCGGCGCGCCGCTCATCAGGCTCCCACGATCGCAGGACAACATTCGTCCCCGATCGGATCTCTGCAGGCGCGCCTTCGACCTCAATCAAGGAATCGATCCGGACATTTTCCGATTCGTTCACGATCCGGTTATTTTCAAAATAAACGATCGTCCCGGTTTCATGACCCTCGATAACAAACAAAGCCGGAATCGAATTTCTTCCCTCGCTTCCGGCCGGAATATGAATCGTGTTGGAGTCGATCGTATTGAAAACCGATCGAATCAACGGTCCGTTTACATTTCGCAAAGCAACTTTGTTCTGGGAAAATCGGCTCTCAACATCCGTGCTTCCGATCAAAAGAGATTCGCTTCCGGCGTGATCAAAAAAATTTCCGCTGACGTCCATCCGCCCGACCGAACCGCCTGAACCAAAATCGATCACCGCTCCTTTACTCTTTCCGCCAGTAGGCTGAACCAGATTCTGCAAAATGTTTCGCCGGAAGACGATCTCGTTCTCAAAGACTTGATTTCCCAACCGAATCAGTGGAATTGCCGTTGTTTCGAAGCGGCGCTGAAAGTGGTTGTCCTCGATCATCACTTTCTCCCGCAACGACGGATGAGTGCGACGTTGTTCCAAAAGAAGGCGCGACTCGAAGAACCGGTTTCCCGAAAGAAGCGCCGTGCCTTCGCTCGTCCGAAAAACCAGATCGGCATTCGTAAAAGAATTATCGGTAACCGAAACATTCCGTCCGGTTCGATGATAAAAACCGCGGACCGGCGCATCGTGAATCTCGTTCTCAAAAAAAAAAGAGATCCGAGGTCGAAACTTCGACCGCCGACATTCCGTCGATTTTTTCAACGACATTCCAGGCGATGATATTGCTGTGATTTCCATTCGCCATTCCGCCTTTTAAACTGAGAGCGCCGTCATCGTCGGCCCCGCGAACATCGCGAATGAAATTGGAAACGATCCGGTTAAACGAACCGCGGATATACATCGCGTTCGCGTCCATTCCTTCAGATGTCGCATCGACCGCTTCGATCCGATTGCTGTCGATCGTATTATAATCGCCGTAGATCAGAAACGCCTTCAGATTTCCTTCCACCGATTTTTTGGATAAACCGCGAACCTGATTTCCCGAAATCAAATGTTGCCCCTGAAATTCGCCCAAATCGCCATGATCAGCCGAATCGCCGAGCCGAATCGCATATCCACCTTCCGGCGACGGACTTGCCGGATCGTTAACAAGATCGAGAAAAAGATTGTTTAGAATCTGCGCGCCGAAAATATTCGAACGGATGTTGATCGCGTGGGCATCGATTTTGCGAAAAAGACATTCGCGAACGGTCAGATTTTCGATCCGAAATTTCCGCTGTTCGGAGCTTCCCGAACTGAGGCCGATCGTTCCACGATTTTGGTGAGCGATCAGGATATTCTCAAAGCGACAATACTGAAAAACCAGATCGCGGAGCACAGAATCGGCGCGCGGCTCGAGCGCAATCGGTTCAATCATATCCTCAAATCCAATCCGATGAAATTCCGTTCCGCTCGCCCGCACAAAAATCCGGGCATTTCCTCCATTCCCGGTAAAAACCGAGCGCGTGTGCCCTTCCCCAAGCAATTTTAGCGGTTGCTCGATCACGAGATCGGATCCAAGAAAAAACGTTCCTTCGCCGATCTCCAACGGCTCATTTCGCGCAGCTGCACGGTCGATCGCTTTCTGAAAAGCAGGCGCGTCATCGGTTTTCCCATCGCCGACCGCACCGAATTCCGCGACCGAAAGCGCGTGAAGATTTCCAGCTGCAAACAAAATCAGCAAAAAAACAGCCCTGAACCAGCGGATGCCTTTGCACACCGGAAAACTATTTTCGTTTACCATAATATTTCGCGTATTTGGAATTTCCGTGCGCATATCCGCTTCGATAATAAGCCGCCGCCGCGCCCCTCGGCATTCCGTTCATCACCATCCCGATCAGGTTCGGACTCGCTTCCAGGAGCCGATGAACGTAATTCCGCACCTGCTGCCGATTGACCTTTCCGAACTTAACAACGTAGAGCGAATCCGAAAGCATCGGCGCGAGCGCGAGCGCATCGGGGAAAACTCCAAGTGGCGGAGTATCGACAATCACCTCGTCAAATTCCCGTTTCAATGCCTCGATCAGATCCGCCACTTTCGGATGCGTAATTGTTTCCGTCGCACGCTTCGTCTGCCCACCAGCGCAAAGCAAATAGAGATTTGGCCAAACTTCCGTGATTCCAAGAGCCTCCTGATTTTTCAGATCGCTTGAACTGCCGCCTTCCTCCAACCAGCGAAGAACCCCGAAAACATTGCTTCGACCGTAAAATCGATGAAGAGCGGGACTGCGCAAATCAAAATCAACAATCACCGTCCGCTTTCCATGCGCCGCAAAACCGGCCGCCAAGTTGCTTGCCACAAACGACTTCCCTTCATCCGGAAGCGTGCTCGTTAGGAGAATCGAACGCGTTTGACGAAGATGCAGCTGTCCGATCAGGCCGCGGAAAGCTTCGCTCGTCGAATCATCGAGCTCCATCGAGACGATGTGCGGTCGCTCGATCCGTTTGACCCGCCGAACATTCGAAATTTCTCCGAGCAGATTTTGGCCGACGTAACTTTCGACATCGGTCGCGGCCTTGAATTTCCGGTCAAATGCCGCCAATCCGATCGGCGCTCCGATAAAGCAAAAGCCCCCGAGAACCGCCATCAGCAAAACGATTTTAATCGGGCTCGGTTCGGCCGGACTTCCCGGCACCGAAGCATGATCAATAATTCGAATCGTCGATCGCTCAAGCTGACTCGTCACGCTGGTTTCGTTCAACCGATCGAGAATCTGCGAGTGCGTCGTACGAGCGACATCGATTTCCCGCCGCAATGCCGCATCCTGAATCGTCAATCGATCGATGCGAAGACTCTCCTTCTCCGCTTCCTGAAGTTCTGCCAAAAGCCGACTTTCGCGCTGCCGGGCGTTTTCCAGCCGACTCTCCAACTCGGCGATCGCCAGATTGATATTTGCCTGAATCAGCTCCTCGCCAGCAGCGATCGATCTTTCGTTTGCAATCATCGCCGGATGCCGTTCGAGGTATTTCTCGCTCATTACCTTACGTTCCTGCCGAAGCTTGTTTACTTCCGCCAAAATTTCGGGAACCGACCGCAGCGATGCGATCTCCAGTTCGAGTAAATTACCTTCGTTTTCGCGAAAGTTTTGCACCTGCCCGATCCGTTCCTCGAGATCGATTCGTTCCATTTGAACGGTCGTCAGGTGCGCACTGACTTCGTTGAGACGTTGAGCGATCAGATTTTGATCGCCTTCGACTGAAACGAGATTGTGTTTGCGCCGATAATCCTGAAGTGCCTGTTCGGCTTGCTCGACTTTCTCGGCAACCTGTTTCGCCTGTCGTTGCAAAAAGTCGATCGCACTCTGATTTCCGGAATCTCCACGCTCGTTCGTCAGATCGATGTAACGTTCGACATACCGATCGGCAAGAAGCGCCGCCATCTCCGGATCCCGATGCCTCGCCCGAACCTCCAGAACGAAGGTATTCGGCAGATTTTCGACCATAACTCCTCGCAAAAGACCGTAAACCGACGGCGGATATTCCTCCGGATCATCACGTAAGTACGGCTCGATCAACTGCCTGCGCTCCTCCTCCGAAAAGGACTCTTCCACATAATCGGTAAAACTGCGGCTCACGAGCTGAGTCACGTGATTCTCGAGCACAACGCGCCACAATCCGCCGGTTCCTTGAAGTCCGCCCTCGGTCACCTCCTGCATCGGAAGAACCCTTTGCCCTTCCCGCTCAACGATAAGTGCCGCATTCGCTTCATAAACGGGAGGACGGCTAAAAAGCAGATAGCCAACGGCGGAGGAAGCCAAAATCGCGCAAAACAATCCGGTCAGCCAGCGTTGGCGAACCATCACGTAATAATCGCTCAACTTCAAAAGCTCGAAATCGTGAATCTCCGAAGTTGTGCCTTTGCTTGAGGTTTTTTGCTTTTTAAAACTCATAGTGGAAACTCAGTAAGCAGAAATCTTTTTTTCATAATCGCGGCGATTCAGCCGAAGAAAGCGGCTGATCGGCACCGATCGCACTCGACAACGCCTGCAACACCCTCTCCTGGTCCGATTTTGTTAATTCCGGACCGATCGGAATGCTCAGAACCTCCGTCGAAAGCCGTTCGGCAACCGGACAACTTCCTTTTTGTCCCAATTCGCGGAAACATTCCTGAGCATCGAGCGGAAGAGGATAATAAATTTCAGTCGCAACTCCTTCCTGCTCTAGAATTTTGCGGACGCGATCCCGCTCCCCAGCACCCGGAATCCGAATCGTATATTGGTTCCAAACGTGCCCAAAACCTTCCGGCTCAATCGGCAAAATAAGCGATCCCGAAGAAGCAATCTCCGCTAGTCGCTCCCGGTAGACCATGGCATTTTCCCGGCGCCGATCGGTATACGTTTTCAGATAAGGAAGTTTCACCAACAAAAGCGCCGCCTGAAGCTCATCGAGTCGGAAATTTCCGCCGACAGAATGATGAAAATACTTCGGTTTCGAACCGTGAGACCGAAGCGAACGGGCTTTTTCCGCCAGCTGATCGTCGTTGCAGACAACCATTCCGCCATCTCCGAAACCACCGAGATTTTTTGAAGGAAAGAAACTGAAGGTGCCGAAATCACCAATTCCACCGACCGGGCGTCCGTGACATTCCGCGCCGAGAGCTTGCGCGTCATCTTCAATGACAGCGAGTTTGTGCTCTTCCGCAAAAGCGGTCAGCGCGCGCATATCGGCGGAAAGCCCAAAAAGATGAACTGGCACAATCGCCTTTGTCCGTTTCGTCACTTTTCCAGCCGCGTCCTGAAGATCGATGTTGAACGTCTCCTCCAATGAATCGACAAAAACCGGCCGTGCGCCGATTCGAGAAATCGAACCGGCCGTCGCAAAAAAGGTGAAGGCCGGACAAAGAACTTCGTCGCCGGGACCGATTCCCAGCGTCATCAACGCCAGCAACAGCGCATCGGTGCCTGAACTAACGCCGATCGCATGCCGCGCGCCGGCCATTTCGGCAATTTTCCCTTCGAGTTCGGAAACCTCCGGACCGAGAATAAAACGCCCCGAACGGAGGACCTTTTCGAAGGCGGCTTTCAACTCGGTTTCGAGCGGAAGATTCTGAGCATTTACGTCTAATAATGGAATTTTCATGAGGGATTTAAGAGAGATTTTCTTTTTTTGCCTGAAATTAAAGATGTCCGAATGGCACAATTTTCCGGTCGGCCTTGAACTCGTTGTAGCTGATCCGGCCCTCCGTCAGTTCCGCCGGCAACGGCTCCTCTTCATCGAGATCGAGACAGCGAAGTCTTTCCTGACCGTCGAATGAAGCTTCCAGCCGATAGGTGAAGCCCGACTCCGGACAACGGCAGTAACCGCTCGGATCCGGATGCAAACGATGGCCATGTCGGCTCATCCAACCGCGCTGTTTTCCGGGCACACCGACGATCAGCGCATAATCGGGCACATTTCTTAAAACAACAGCACCGGCGGAAATAAACGAATAGCGGCCGA
>DATGSL010000092.1:0-2900 GCA_035302665.1 Opitutales bacterium
CACATCATCGATCCGCATCTCGCCGTGACCGGTCAGGAAATAGAGTTTTTTCTGTTGGTCGCTGGCAACGTCCAGAATAGCGCCGGTGAGAATTTTTTCACCGAGAAACTCCTTCCGGACGCGTCCTTCGGTGACATAGAGTTCGTTGGGAAAAACGATCCGTCTTTTTTCGCCGGAGACCAGGAGAATCAAGTCCGATTGTTCGACGCCGTATTCATCGGCCAGGAGATTCGCTTTTCGCCGTTGCTGGTAAATGTTCACAAATTCGACATCGATCAGCAAACGATCGGGGGAATTCACGGCATATTCGTATTCGCGCAAGAGGCCGCGGACGTCATTGAAGAGGCTTTCGATATTGCTGTCATCGGAATCACTGGTGATCGTGACATAAATTTTCACCGGCCGGTCGAGCTGTTGAAGATGGGCAATTGTTTCCGGCGCAAGCGAATACCGGTATCCTTTACTCAGATCGACGCGCGTAAAATTCTGTGATGCAAAATAGCTCGTTCCGAGAAAAAGGAGAAAAAGGAGAACGGCCTGCGCATAGAGATTTGCGCCACCGATCCAGCGAGCGTATTTAAAATCCGTTAATTTCGCCATGCAGTCAGCTTCTCCAAAGTTTACTTTCCATCGTTAAGATGCTCAAAATAATAAAAAGTGCGGCGGTGCTCAAATAAAAGAAAATGGCCCGCGTATCGACAATTCCCCGCGCAAAATCTTCGGCATGTTGAAAGACCTGAAGATAATCGATCCACGATTTCGATACGGGAACATAATCGCCGCCAAAGGCCACCGCTTCGGCGAGATAACGGCTAAAAATCAGCAGTCCGAAGAGAAGTGCGAATGATAAAATGCCCGCGACCAACTGATTTCGCGTAAGAGAACTGGCGAAAATTCCGATCGCGATAAAGAGAAGTCCGCTTAGAAAAATAAAAAGATAACCGCCAACGAGCGGCCCCGCTTCCAAAAGCCGTGCATCGTTTGCGAAATGGTGCAGGAGAAAGCTATAGCCGATCGTCAGGAGCCAGAGAAAAGCATAAAAAAGGTAGGCTGCAAAAAATTTTGAAAGAACGATTTCCGCTGTCGAGACCGGCGTTGTGAAAAGGCTTTCCAAAGTTCCGTTCCGTTTTTCCTCCGCAAAACTTCGCATGGTCAGCAGCGGCACCATAAAGAAAACCGGCAACCAGAAAATCTGGAAGAAGATCACAGCCGGCATGCTTTCCCGCGCCCCTTTGCTAAAATCTTCGACGATCCACTGAAAGCTGAATCCCATGACGAGCAAAAACAGGAAGGCAGCCACGTAAGTAGCAGGCGCCATCAACGTGTTGCGCAACTCGTGTCGTAACAATGTAAAAAAATGTCTCATTTTGTGCAGACCGGAAATTCGACAGCTACGCTGATTCTCCGTTCCTTTTGTTTCTTTCGTCGACAGGCATCAAAACTTCCCAGCTTCGACGGGTCGCCGCCATGAAGACTTCCTCCAGGCTCGGTTTGATCCGGTGGAGCGAACGAAGGCGAAGATACGGATCGTGATGGAGCGCCGAAAGCAACCGCTCGCCGGCATCGGCCGGATCTTTCGAAGTCACCGTCACCGTGCGAAATCCGTCATCGGAAACTTCCGCCTCGCTATCGATTTCCAAATGCGATCCGGCTTTGGCAACCGCTGAGGCAAATCGTTCCCGGGAACCGTGGATTTCGATCAAGTAGGTGCTTTGATTAACAAATTCCTGGCGCAGTTTTTCCGGTGTATCGGCGGCAACGATCCGACCGCTGTTGATAATGATCACCCGGTCGCAGGTCATTTCGATCTCCGGAAGAATGTGGCTTGAAATGATGATGCTCATCCGGCCGCGCAAACTCGAAATCAAATCCCGTATCAGGACAATCTGGTGAGGATCGAGTCCAATCGTCGGCTCATCCATAATAATTACTTTCGGTTCGCCGATGACGGCATCGGCGATTCCGACCCGCTGACGGTAACCTTTGGAGAGGGTGCCGATGATCCGTTTTCGGGCGCGGGTGAGGTCGCATTCTTCGAGAACCGCATCGAGACGCGAACGGAGCCGGTCACGCCGGAGACCTTTTAGTTTCCCGCGTAAACGGAGGTATTCTTCGACACGGAGATTTTCCGGCAGAGGATTGTTTTCCGGCATGTAACCGAGCACTTTGCGGATCTCATGCGATTCGGTTGCGACACAATGCCCGCAAATTGCAGCGGTGCCGGAGGTTGCCGGAACAAAGCCGGTCAGGATCCGCATGGTTGTGCTTTTCCCGGCGCCATTCGGGCCGAGAAAGCCGACGATTTCCCCTTTTTGCACGGAAAAGGAAACCTCATTCACGGCGGTCACGCCTGCGTAGGTTTTAACGAGATTGTCGACTTGAATGGTTGTTTCAGGCACGGTTTTCAAAAAAAGAATCTGTCGGGAAAGACCCCTTCCTTAGTGAGTTGAATTAGGAATTGGTTCCAGCCTTTTATTGGCGGCGGTCTTTGATTTTGGACCCTTCCTTCGCTGAAAGGTGTCTCCATTTCCCGAGGAAGCGCCAAATCGCCCGATTCTTCAACAACGATTTAATCGATAGGCGAGCGCCAATCCCTGCAGAGTGATGCCGGGCGCATCGATTATTCTTTGACGGAGCGGGGCTTGCAGAAATTTTGCCGCACCGCCGGTTGCCACAACGGTCGGCTCGGATTCTCCCCGTGCTTGCAATTCTTTCACCACTGCATCGAAAAGAGCCTGAATCATGCCGCCAAATCCGATCACGCAACCGATTCTCATCGCTTCCGAAGTCGAATGTCCGATCGCTCCGTCCACCGAAAAATCTTCGCCGAGCCGCGGCAGCTGCGCCGTCTGTTCGTGCAAGTATTCGGTCATAATCCGGATTCCCGGGGCGATGATTCC
>DATGSL010000093.1:0-4026 GCA_035302665.1 Opitutales bacterium
AAGCCTATCAATTTCGCTTGAAGCATACTTTAGAGCTGCAGGAGAATTTGACGCTCTTTCAGGCGACCGTGACCGGGTTGATTTTTGAAAAAGGCCGAGTGGTCGGCTGCCGGACGAACCTCGACCTCGAGTTTCGGGGCAAAACGGTCGTTGTGACTACCGGAACCTTCCTTCGGGCGCTGATGCATGTCGGCCAAAATCGGAACGAAGGCGGTCGGATGGGCGATTACAGTGTGAAAACGCTTTCGAACAGCTTTATTGAGGCGGGAATGGAGTTGCAGCGACTGAAAACCGGAACGCCGCCCCGATTGCTCGGGCGGACAATCGACGTTTCGGGAATGGAGGAACAAAAAGGCGATGAGAATCCGGCGCGTTTTGCCTTCTACGATACGCGGGAGGATGAGGAATTGTTCCACGTGGAACAATTCGGCGAACGAAAGCTCGGATGGCTTTCTCCCGACGAGCAGGCTTCCTGCTGGATCACTTACACGACAGAGGAGACGGAATCGATTGTTCGCGACAATCTTCATCTTTCCCCGATGTATTCAGGTGATATTCAGAGCAGCGGGCCTCGCTATTGTCCGAGTATCGAGGATAAGTTTGTCCGTTTTGCCGAAAAGCCGCGCCACCGAATCTTTCTGGAGCCAGAAGGGGTCAACACAAATGAGTATTATGTGAACGGTCTTTCGACGAGCTTGCCGTTCGATGTGCAGGTTAATCTCGTCCGAAGCGTTCCTGGTTTGGAAAAGGCTGTGATTTTGCGCCCAGCCTATGCGGTGGAATACGATTTCGCGCCTCCGACGCAGCTTTTTCCTTCGCTCGAGAGTAAAAAGGTCGAAAATCTCTTCTTTGCCGGTCAGATCAACGGGAGTTCCGGTTACGAAGAGGCGGCTGCTCAAGGACTCGTGGCGGGTGTAAATGCGGTTTTAAAAGTTCGGGGTGAGGAACCGTTCATTCTGAAGCGCCACGAAGGATATATCGGTGTGTTGATCGATGATTTGGTTACAAAAGGAACCGACGAGCCTTATCGGATGTTCACCAGTCGTGCGGAATATCGGCTTCTGTTCAACCACGGAAGCGCGGAGTTGCGCATGCTTCCTCATTTGCGGAGGCACGGATTGGTTTCTGAGGCCCGTCTTCGCCGGATCGAGCATAAAAAGGAGAGGGTGGAGCATTGGGTGACGGTTTTAAATAGAGAGCGGAGTTCTTCTGGGATCTGGGGCGATCGGGTTCGGCGTCGGGAGAAAAATATCGATTTCCCTCCTGAATTTCAGTCGGAATCGGAGGAGGTTCGGGCAGAAGTTCTCTACAGGGTCGGCTATCAAGGCTATTTAGCTCGGGAGCTGGCTCAAGTGGAGAAGATGACGAATCTTGAAAATTTAAAAATCCCGGAGTCGTTCGATTTTCTTTCACTTCCTGGATTGAAGCGCGAATCGGCGCAAAAACTCGACGAGATCCGCCCGTATACGCTCGGGCAGGCGAGCCGGATCAGCGGAGTGAATCCAGCTGATATTCATATTCTTATGGTGCTGATCGAAGCCGGAAAGGGGCGGCGCCGGTCGGGTGTATCAAGGAGGTGAGCGGTCCAAGAAAAGATTTTCAGCCCGGCTTTCTTGCCTGGCAGGTGAGAAAGCTTCAGCGTCAGGAAGCGCTTCGCGAGGAGTTGAAAGATGGATTTCCAAGGAAGAACCGACTCGTTCTCGAAATCGGCTGCGGCCATGGTCATTTTTTGAATGCCTACGCGGCCGCTCATCCGGATCATTTTTGCGTTGGTATCGACCGGATCATTGAGCGGGTTCGGCGCGCGACGAAAAAGCAACGGCGAGGCGATTTGGAAAATCTTCGCTTTATCCGCGCCGACGCAGGGGAATTCATCGAATGTTTGCCGGAAAGCGTCCGTTTTGATCGAGTTTTCATCCTTTTTCCCGACCCGTGGCCAAAAAAACGGCATTATAAAAACCGCTTGATCACTGATTCGTTTTTGGACGTGTTGGCCGACCGGACTTTCATCGGCGCTGATTTATATTTTCGAACCGACTATCGACCTTATTTTGAAGAGGTTGCCGAGCGGGTGGGAAAGCATCCCCGGTGGGAAGTCGATTTGGATGGAGAATGGCCGTTCGAGGAGTCGACCGTCTTTCAGGAACGAGCGGAAAGTTTTGACTCGTTGGTTGCCAGAAAAATTGACGAAAAAAACTTTAGGGGAAGTCCATCGAGAAGATCACGCCGATCTGAATCAGGAGGGCGATCAGGAGAAGTGTGTAGGTGAAGATAAAAAAGGGATCGAAAGCCTGTCGGATTTCACCTGAGGGCCGTTTGGATTTGTGTCGATCGCTGCCGTCCATTTTTCAGAGGTTTATTGAGAAAAATAATTCGTCAAGGAAAGTTATTTATTGAACCAGCTCTTCGGTCGATAAGTGCTTGTTGCCCAGTCTTTTATAGCTTGTTGCCCAGTCTTTTATCGCTTGTTTCCCTTTGTTTCAATTCCCGGTAAATTATTTCAACAGTTGACGAAAAGGAAGCGATCAGGCAAAGAGTTTCGCTTTTAACGATCATCCGTTTGTGATTTCGCTCCATGTTTAAGTTCAGACTTCTATCCGCTTTTCCTTTAGCGCTCTTCGGGCTCCTCGGTTTGGCGCCTGTTTTAGCGGCTGCATCAACGGAACTGGAGAAGCTCTCTCCGAGGGCCGACATTCTTTGGACGCCGCTCGGATTTCCGATTACCAACAGTATGGTGACGAGTTGGGTGATTGCGGGGTTGTTGATTCTTCTTATCCGTTTCGCGATTAAGAAACCGACCCTCGTTCCGCATCGGGGCCAGGCGATGGTCGAGGCCGTAGTTCAAGGGATCACCGATCTGATCGAGCCGATTGTTGGGAGCCGAATGGTTCGGGTTACCTTTCCGCTTCTCGCTGCGCTTTTTGTTTATATTTTAATTCAAAATTGGTCGGGACTTCTGCCGGGCGTCGGCACAATCGGGTGGGGGAAAGATTCTGGTGGCGGTATTAGCCAAGCGCTGATCCGGCCGGGCCATGCAGATATGAATACGACCTTGGCGCTGGCGATCGTGTCGATGGTTGCGTGGGTTTACTACATTATCCGTTACGCGGGCTTTAAAGCGATTGCGTATGACCTTTTTGGGAATAAAGCGGATCGGACCGAAGTTCCGTTGGTGATCTTCATCGGGCTTTTTGGGGTCTTTTTCTTTGTCGGACTGATCGAGGTGATTTCGATTCTTTTCCGTCCGGTCTCTCTTTCGTTTCGACTTTTTGGAAATGTTTTTGGGGGAGAGAACCTATTGCATGAAATGATGGGGCTTTTCGCCTGGGTAGTACCGATTCCGTTTTACGGTCTGGAAGTATTGATCGGATTGGTCCAAGCTCTCGTTTTTACACTCTTGGTTGCGGTTTACATCGGACTCGTCTGCAATCATGAGGAAGAAGGGGAATCCAACTAGAATTTGCGACTTTTCCCGTCGGGACCATTGCCAAAAAGAGTGTGGGCGGCGGGATCAACCACTAATAAATAAAACAAAATGATCGATATTATTGCACAAATCTCCGGTGATTTAAGAGCCATCCAGGGAGGCATCGGGTGTCTGGCAGCAGCATTGGGTGTTGCCTGGATCGGAGCGAAGGCCGTAGAGGCTGTCGGACGGAATCCGGGTGCTTCGGGAAAGGTTCTCGTTCAGTCCATTATTGGAATGGCGCTGGCGGAAGCGGTGGCGTTCTACGCTCTTTTCCTCGGAGGCTAAGGACGAGCTCTCCTTTTTATTCTTAACTGAACTTCAACAGGTGCGCTGCGATCGCCGCGGCGCACCTCCTTTCCCAGCAGCGAAGTATGATCCACACCCATCTTTTACTGGCAGCAAGTGACAATCCTGTCACAAATCTCGCGAACCAATTCGGCGTCGATTGGCCTTTGCTTCTTGCCCAAGTTTTCAGTTTCGCGGTTGTTGCTTATCTGCTCTACCGTTTTGGATTTAAACCGGTGATCGCGACGATGGATGAGCGGCAGAAGGCCATC
>DATGSL010000094.1:0-3461 GCA_035302665.1 Opitutales bacterium
GCGCTCACTTTTTTGGTGGAAGCTCAGGAAAGTCGTTTTAAAGTTTTTTTGAAACTCGGGAGGCGGCTCGATCCGCAGGAAACGATCCAGCTCGATTGTGTTTTTACGCCCCGTTCGCGCGGTCTGGAAACGGTGGAAATTGTCGGAGTGACGTCGCAATTTCCCTTCGGTTTTTTAAGAAAAACTCTTGGCGGACGCTGCTCGAAAACCTTTCTCATCTGGCCGCGGCGGATTCCGTATCGGCTTCAAAATCCGGCTGCGGCGCTGGCGGATCTTCACGGCCGCTCGTCGAATAAGCCAGGAGACGGATCGGAGTTCATCAATTTGCGCGCCTATCGGCACGGCGATTCGTATCGGCAGGTTCATTGGAAAGCGAGCGCCCGATTGCGGACCTTGGTAGTTCAGCAATTGGCGGCGGAAGATCAGCCTGGATATTTTTTGTCGCTGCAAACCGGGCGGAAGCGGTGGAAGGATGCGGAACAGTTCGAGAAGTTTTGCAGTTTCGTTTCTTCTTTGGCAGAAGATCTGTATCATGGAGATCAACTTCACGGAGCTCAGATCAATGCCGAGCCGGTTTTGCGGATTAGTCGACGATCGGAGTTTCAGATTTTTCAGGACCGTCTTGCTACGTTGGAGCGAATTGAGGACGGTTTGAGCGATGGAAATTTGGTGGACAAGAACGTCGTTACGTTTGCACCTGATGAGGTAGACGGCATTCATGCGTATATCAGCGGTCAAAAAGCGGCAACAGCTTAGCCTGCAGGAGCTTTACCAGATCAACTGGTTTCTCGGGGTGGTGATGGCCTTGCTCTCGGTGGGGACGGTTGCCTATCTCAATTATTCGGTTGAGTTTCACCTTTTTAGCGGCGTTTTTCTTTTGGGAACGGCGCTTTTGCGGCCGCAGCTGACGACTTTCGTTCCGCGGATCATTTGGCAGAGCATTCCCTTTTTTTTGGTAATTATTTTTGCTGTCGATCTTCATTTGGCGCGCGAACCGGTCCCGGCATTGATCCGGCTGAATCTGCTTTTGGTGGTTTACCGCGCGCTTTTTTTCAGGCGAAAACGGGAAGATCTGCAGCTGATCATCCTTTCGCTCTTTCTGATCATTATTGTCGGGGTGACGACGGTTTCCTTCACTTTTCCGGCGCAAGTCTTTCTTTTCACGGCTGTGGCGATGGCCTTTTTGTTCAACGTCACGTTGTTGGAAGATTCGCGGGATGAGCTTGTTCCGAAAGAAATCTGGCGTCAGTTTACCTGGCGGAGGTTTTTTCGGACGATCCGGTCGAGTTGCGATTCCGGTTTTTTGGTGGTTGCAGGAATCGCTTTCAGTTCGGTCGTATTTTTTTCGGTCGTTCTGTTTATTGCGATCCCGCGGTTTGATTTGAACAATCCGATTCCCTTTCTCGGGATGAACCGGAGTTCTCACACCGGTTTTTCAGAGCAGATCCGCTTTGGCGATGTGACGAATATCCGGAATGATAACAGCGTCGCTTTGCGTGTGGAGGTCGATCGCGAGAACGAGATTCCGATCAATCCTTATTGGCGGATGTTGGTGCTCGATGAATATATCAACGGCGGTTTTCGTTTGTCGTACGGATTGCAATACAATTCCCGGAGCGTTCAGAGGCGGCAGGAGGTGCAGTACGGCGATTCGTTGATTCAAAGCAGCGAAGTGCCCGATCGTGAAAATGTCTGGACCGTTTATCTAGAGAGTGGAATTGCCCGTTATCTGCCGTTGACCGGCACCTTTGAGAGAATCCGTTTTCAAGACTCGCAGAATCTCATTTATATTCCGTATACGCAGGTGCTTGGAATGCCGCAGGTAAATTCTAGCATGCTCGTTTATCAGGTTGAAAATATGGAGTTCAGCGGAATTTCCAAAGATCCTGATTTCGGAGAATATACGCTCGATTACGAATGGTATCCCGAACTCGGATTCGGCTACAATCATCGTTATTCTCCTTATCCGGATACGACGGTCGCATTGCCGCTATGGCCGGATGACATTCAATATCTCCATCAGCTTGTTGAGGAAATCGGAGAAGGAAAGCCTTGGACGGCTCAGGAATTTGCTGATCGGGCGACCCGATATTTGCAATCGCGGCATTCGTATAGCATGTCCTATTCGACCGGCGAGGGATCGGGCGATCATGTGGTCCGTTGGTTGAAATCGGGACAGCCGGGGCATTGCGAGGCTTTTGCCGGAGCGCTGCTTTTGATTTGCCGGGCAGCGGGCATACCGGCGCGGATCGTCACCGGTTTTCAGGGAGGTGCCTGGAATGCTTATGAAAATTATTTCATGGTTCGCAACTCCGATGCGCATGCGTGGGTGGAAATTTTCGATGGCCGCGACAGCTGGATTCGGGTCGATCCGACGCCCGGCGCGGTTGGCGGAGCGGCGGATGACGATGAGGAGTATTTTGCGACATTGCTGACCGATTCGAGCTTCAGCGCTTATTTGGATAGTCTGCGGATTGTCTGGTATCGAAAAATTGTCAGTTTTGACCAAACGAGCCAAACGAAGTTGTGGACCCGCGTTTTGGATGCTTATGGAAATATCCAGTTAAAAGAGCGGTTGAGTCGGCTGAAGGAGAGGGTGACCAATTGGTGGAAAACGCCGTGGGATCTTCGGCGAATGGCCAATTTTGCCGGTTTGATTGCTGCGGTCGGTTTGGCTGGAATGTTGATCACCTTTGTCGTTCGCGAAATCCGAGCTCATTTTTCGGCGCCTTCGATCGATCCTGTTCGGAGGAAATCGGGACGGATGCTTTTGCTCCTTCAGAATTTGCCACCTTCGTCTGAAAATGGAGAGGAGCATGATCAGGCGCGGGAGGAACTGGTGGCGGAATTGCAATATCTTCGTTACGGCCCGGAAGCGAATCGCGGCGACTGGAAGGATGTTTTGCGGCGCGGGAGGCAGTTTGTGCGATTGCGACGGTGAGCGAAGGCTGAGACTTGACGGAAACCCCCGGTTGATTTGAGATTTCGAGTATGCCCGCATCTATTTTAATAGTTGATGACGAGAAACATACCCGTGAAGGGCTCCGGCAGGCGCTGGAGGACGAATACGATGTTTATCTCGCGAGCGATGCGGATGAAGCTTTCAATTGGATGGAGATCGAAGAGTTCGATGTCATTTTGACCGATCTTCGGATGGCCGGAAAATCGGGCATGAGCGTCATCGATAAAGCGATCTCCCTGCCGAAGCAGCCGATCTGTATCATGTTGACGGCTTACGGGAGTGTCGAAACGGCGGTCGAGGCGATGAAGCGCGGTGCCTTCGATTTTCTGACGAAACCGATCAATCTTGAAAAACTGGAAATCTTGATTCGGCGCGCGTTGCGAACCCGGATGATTGAAGCGGAAAACAAGGAGCTTCATTCGCGTCTGACGGAGAAATTTAGCATTTCCGGGATTGTCGGGGAATCGAAGGCGTTGAAGGAAGTTATCCAAAAGGTCGA
>DATGSL010000095.1:0-3434 GCA_035302665.1 Opitutales bacterium
TGAACTTGAGTTTGCCGCAGGTCGCGGCGACAGCGAAATTGTTGGCCGAAGGAGCGACGGTTCCGTTCATTGCCCGTTATCGGAAAGAGGCGACCGGTTCCCTCGATGAGGTCGAAGTTATGGCGGTTCGCGATCGTCTGGGCCAATTGCTGGAACTCGATACGCGGCGTGCGGCGATTCTCAAATCATTGGAAGAGAGAAACCTGCTGACCGATGAACTCGGTTCGGCGATCAACGGCGCGGAAACGCTGAGCGCGCTCGAAGATATTTATCAGCCGTTCCGTCCGAAACGCCGCACACGCGCCATGATTGCGAAGGAACAAGGATTGGAGCCGCTTGCCGATCTGCTGCAAAGTCAGCGGGAAGATCTCGATCCGGCGAAAGAGGCGGCCGCCTTCGTCGATGCCGAAAAAGGTGTCGATGATGTGGAAAAAGCTCTCTCTGGGGCGCGCGATATTTTGGCTGAACGGGTGAGCGATGACGCCGAGGCACGTGCGAAAATGCGGCGATTTTACCGCGAAAATGCGATTCTTAGTTCGCGTGTTCTTTCGGGAAAAGAGGAAGAAGGAGCGAAATTTCGGGATTATTTCGATTGGAAGGAGCCGTTGGCAAAAGCTCCTTCGCACCGGATTTTGGCGATGCGCCGCGGAGAAACGGAGGGAATTTTGATTTTCCGGATCCAGCCGCCGGAGGAGGAAGCGTTGAATTTGATAACGCCGCTTTTCGTAACCGGAAACAACCGGGCATCCGAACAGGTCCGGATGGCGGTCGAGGACGGTTTTAAGCGTCTTCTCGGTCCGGCGATGGAGACGGAGATGCGGATCGAATCGAAGGAACGGGCCGACAAGGAGGCGATCCGGGTTTTTGCCGATAATTTACGAGAGTTGCTTCTTGCGTCGCCGTTGGGAGAGAGAAGGACGCTGGCGATCGACCCCGGATTTCGGACCGGATGCAAAATTGTGATGCTCGACCGTCAGGGGAAATTGTTGCACGACGATATCGTTTTTATCGGTCAATCGGAGCGGATGGCGGAGGAGGCTGCGGCCAAGATTCGCGGCTTCGTTTCGCATTTCAAAATTGAAGCGATTGCAATCGGGAACGGGACGGCCGGACGCGAGACTGAAAAATTTGTCCGCGGTCTCGGACTTCCGGCGTCGATTCCCGTCGTGATGGTTAACGAAAGCGGCGCGTCGATTTATTCGGCTTCGGAAGTCGCTCGCGAAGAGTTTCCCGATCACGATTTGACTGTTCGTGGAGCTGTTTCAATCGGACGGCGTTTGATGGATCCTTTGGCGGAGTTGGTAAAACTCGATCCGAAATCGATCGGAGTGGGGCAATACCAACACGATGTCGATCAGGTCGCGCTCAAGGATTCGCTCGATGATGTGGTTATCAGCAGTGTGAATCGTGTCGGAGTCGAAGTGAATACAGCGAGCAAGCAACTGCTCACGTATGTTTCGGGGATCGGGCCTCAAATCGCATCGAATATCGTTCGTTATCGAGATGAAAACGGACCGTTTAAAACCAGAGCGGAGTTGAAAAAAGTAGCGCGGCTCGGTCCGAAAGCTTTTGAGCAATCGGCCGGATTTCTACGGGTTCGGGACGGAGCGAATCCTCTCGATGCGAGTGCTGTTCATCCGGAGAGCTATGGAATTGTCGATGCGATGGCGCGCGATCTTGGGTGCGAAGTCGTCGATTTGATGAAAGACGCATCGTTGCGGAAGAAGATTAAGATCGAGAACTATGTGACGGAGACTGCCGGTTTGCCGACGTTGACCGATATTTTGGAGGAGTTGTCAAAACCGGGGCGCGATCCGCGGGAGGAGTTTGAAGTCTTCTCGTTTGCAGAAGGTGTTCATTCGGTTGGGGATCTCAAAGAAGGTCAAAAACTTCCCGGGGTTGTGACGAATGTGACGGCCTTCGGAGCATTTGTAGATGTTGGCGTTCAGCAGGATGGTCTGGTTCACGTGAGCCAGCTCGCCGATCGCTTCGTTAAAGATCCAAACGAGATTGTAAAAGTCGGTCAACGGGTTCAGGTGACGGTGATCGAAGTTGACGAAGGGCGCAACCGGATCGGGTTGTCGATGCGAGCACAGCCGGAACTCCGAGGAGGAGGAAGAAGGGCGGGCGGCCATTCGGGGCCACAAGGTGGTGGCAGACGCGACTCCCGTCCGGTTCGTTCAAAACCGGAGACTTTCGGCGGCAGCTGGTTCGACGATGCGTTGAAAAAGAAACGGTAGGAGGGGGAAAGGAAAAAGGAAGTAGGGCGTGAGGCTCGCGGCGCGGTCAGGGCGGGGTCATACTCCGCCGTGATATCAATCGCTGGAGATAGGGATGTAGTTCGCTTCGCGAGAAGTGAAACCGAGTCCTGGGAGTTGTTCTATCAGAACTCGAGAAGCACGTTTTCTGTAGCGATGAAGCCATGCATTCATCGACTTTATCTGAGCGGTTTCGAATCTTCGGGGAAGATTCGCTACGTTTCCGTTGCGAAAAAATTCGGGGACAGGAATCTCCCCTCGCTTGTATGGCGAAAAAAAAGCAGGAGCGAGTGGTGCCCCACTCGTCCTGCCGAAATGCTCAGCGTTTTGCTTTTACTTTTATTTATACGGAAGGGGAAACTCGCGACAGAGCGCGAGAGCCTGTTCTTTGGCCTCTGCGATTTTTGATTGATCGTCCGGATTGGAGAGGACGAGGTCGATCGCGGCGACGATTCTTTCCATTTCCGGTTCCTTCATTCCGCGCGTCGTTACAGCGGGAGTTCCGAGACGGATACCGCTAGCCTGGAACGGATTGCGGGTTTCAAACGGAATTGTATTCTTGTTACAGGTGATATTCGCCTGATCGAGAATTTCCTGAGCCTTCTTACCGGTCAATTCAGCGTCTTTGTCGCGCAGGTCGATCAACATCAGGTGATTGTCCGTTCCTCCGCTGACGACACGAAAACCGCGTTTCGTCATCTCCGAAGCCATCATCTGAGCATTTACGACCACCTGTTTCTGATAAACTCGGAAATTCTCTTCAGCTGCCTGTTTAAAACAGACGGCTTTGCCTGCGATGACGTGCATCAACGGTCCTCCTTGAATTCCGGGAAAGACGGCCGAATCGATCGCTTTCGCATATTTTTCTCCGCAAAGAATCAAGCCACCGCGCGGTCCGCGAAGGGTTTTATGCGTAGTCGTTGTAACGAAATCGGCATGTCCGACCGGCGAAGGATGGATGCCAGCTGCGACGAGTCCGGCGATGTGGGCGATATCGGCCATCAGAAGTGCACCGCAGGAGCGGGCGATTTCGCCCATCCGCGCAAAATCGATCACGCGCGAATAAGCCGAGGCGCCGACGGTGATCATTTTCGGTTTCTCGCGTTCGGCGACTTCCGCAATTTCGTCGTAATTGATCAACTCGTCTTCTTTTCCGACGCCGTAGTTGACGACGTC
>DATGSL010000096.1:0-2736 GCA_035302665.1 Opitutales bacterium
ATAACCGAAACAAAGCAGGCAAACGTAATTGTGTAGCCGACCAGTCGGCGTTGATTGGGACCGAGAAGCGGGTTTTCGTTCGTCATGAGTGGATAGGCGGGTTATTCAGACAAAACCAAAACTTTCACGCAAGCCGGAAAAGGTGTCGGAGAGCGCTGCGATCAGCTGGACAGCGGAATCCGAGATTTCCGGTGGAGCTGTGGGGCGTGTTGGAGGGCCGGGCTGCCGGCCGGAAGCGCTCGGATTTGGCGGCCATCGGGTAAGGTGGTTTGGAACGTTTTTATCTTCGGAATCGTTCGAGACGGTTTTCTGTTGTCAAGATCGTGTAATCTTTAACTGGCAGGCAATCGATGAAGAGGCGCCCGTACGGTTTCAGCAAAACGCGGGAATCGAGAATTGTGATCACGCCTTGATCGGTTTTATTTCGAATCAGACGGCCGATTCCTTGTCGAAATTTGATTAGCGATTCGGGAAGCGTGTATTCTGAAAAAGGATTTCTGCCCTGATCTCGAATCCACTCGCATTTGGCCTCTGCGACCGGATGCGTCGGATTTTCGAAGGGGAGACGGGCGACGATGACCTGGGAAAGTGCCGGACCTGGAATATCGACGCCGGTCCAGAAACTATCGGTGCCAAATAGGACCGCATTTTCCGCCGCTTTGAACTGCCGGGTCATTTCGCTCCGCGAATAATCTTGGCCCTGAACAAAAAGTGTCCGTCCAAGGTTCCGGAAATGCTCCTCGGTTTCGAGCGCTATTTGTTGCATGTCGCGGTAACTGGTGAAGAGGACCATCGATCCGCCCCGAACCCTTCCGATGCAAAAGCGAATGTAATCGGCGAGCGCATCGAGAGCCAGTTTTGCATTTTTCCGGTCGGGAAGGGGGACATCGCGGGCAACGAAAATACGGGTGTTTCGCTCGAAATCGAAAGGAGACTCCTCAATTTCCGTGGCAACATCCGAGGCACCAGCTTGTTTTTGAAAAATCTCCATGCGCCCATTCAGCGCTAGAGTAGCGCTCGCAAGCACGACCGACGTTTCCCGTTCGAATAGAGCCTCTTTTATGTACGGAGCGACGTTGAGGGGGGCGGTGCGAAGAGTGACGATTTGACCCTTTTGACCGCTCCGTTCTGCCCAATGAACATGATCGTCCGCGGCCAGATCGAGTAGATCGTTGATTCCGCTGTAATAACTTTTCAGGCGATTCCGCTGATCGACCATTTCATTCCGCGCCGGACCATCCTCCAGTCGATCGGCAAGCTGGCTCGCTGCTTCGACTACTCGGCGAAGAGGAGCGACGATGGTCGGTTCGCACCAGTCGGGTTCCCGCAAGCGGACGATCGGCCGCGGTGTCAGAATTTTCTCACGGATAAAACCAAAAAATTCCGTCGCGGTTTCGATCGCTTTCTCCACTTGGCGGCAATGGCTTTCCTGACCGTAACGGGAAAAAAATCCTCGCTTGGTTCGTGGGTTGTAGAGCGATTTTAACAACCGGTCGAGTCCGTAGGAACTGATCCGCTGACCGAAGTGATCGGTCGCGATTGCTGGGACCGTGTGCGCTTCATCGACAACGAGAAAATCGCGGGCAAAGAGGACACCGGGTGGTTTAAAGGCTTCGGGCATTCCGGCATTTACAAGCGAAAAAAGGAGGCTGTGATTGAGGATAATCACGTTTGCCTTCTGCAGGGCGGCCCGGGCGCGCTGGTAGAAACAGGTTTCCGGTGAGCAGGAACGGCGATTGCAGGCAGAGGAATCGGCATTGATCCATTCCCAAACGGTCGGCCGTGGGGCGGGATTCAGTTCCTGACGCAAACCATCTCGGGTGTTGTAAGACCATTCGATGATCCGTTGGAGTTCCTCTTGGTCGGGGCCGGGAAAAAGATCGCCTTTTGTCGCGACCGCTTGGCTGAGGCGGCCCGGACAGAGATAATTCGATTTTCCGAGGAGAAGAGCCGCGCGAAAATCACTGAAAGGTTGAAGTTCCGGAACAGAGTTAAAGAGTTTCCGGCAAAGGGGAAGATCGCTGTCGAGAATCTGTTCCTGGAGGGAAATCGTCGCGGTCGAAACGAGGCAAGGACGTTCGTGCGTGATTGCCTGAAGAAGGCCCGGTAATAAGTAGGCGAGACTTTTGCCAACTCCGGTGCCTGCTTCGAAGAGCAGAGAACGGTTGCCGGCAAAGGCTGCGGCGACGGAGGAGGCCATTTTTTCTTGCTGCGGACGATGTTCGAGCTGCATGACCTCTTGAAGGAAACCGTCCGGCGAAAAGATCGACTCGACCAGGGGGAGCAAATCAGGAGGAGCCGAAGGCGCCTGCAGTTCGTCTTCAAAACCGATCATTGCGTGTGAAGTTTTCCCAGTGGTTGATTTTCAGAAAAGTTTGATTCTTGCAGAGAAGGTCGTGAAGTTTGAGCCATCTGCTGTGCCTGGATTCCGAGTAAGAATCACTCTTACCTGTGGAGCGTCTGACGGCAACCAAAACTCCGGAGATGATGCGGACGATCTCAAAAAAGAAGCGAAATTCACGGTGTGAATTTCGCTTCTAAAGTTATTTGCGGCTTGTCGACGTGTGGATCTTAATTGAGTTCTCCTGCCATAAAAGCGAACAGCTGGTTAATATTCCCGACTTTATTTAGTTCAGGATCCGAAAGAGATTGTTTCGTAATGTGGCCGCCTAAATGAAGAAAGTTTACTGCGTTCTCGTGAGATGGGAAATTGTTGGAAATTACGGCGTGTGGTCC
>DATGSL010000097.1:0-5117 GCA_035302665.1 Opitutales bacterium
CCCGCAAAACGGGATCCGGTCGTCGAATCAGCTACACCGGGAAAAATCCTGCTCACGCCCCTCGCGATCGCGTTGATTTTGGTCGAATTCACAGACCTGATTTTCGCGGTCGACTCGATTCCTGCCGTTTTTGCGATCACGGCCGATCCCTTTCTCGTGTTCACCAGCAACGTTTTCGCGATTCTCGGCTTGCGCTCGCTCTATTTTGCGCTGGCCGGGCTGATCACCAGTTTCCGCTATTTGAAACCGGCTCTTTCTCTGATTCTGATCCTGGTTGGAGTAAAAATGTTGGCGGCCGATTGGCTGCGGGAATGGCTCGGTGATGCCTTCAATATTACGGTGCTCGGAGTCATCCTGGCAATTTTAGCCACCGGAGTTCTTACCTCGATCATCGTCGGAAAGAAAGACGGAGATTTCCCGAAACATCCCCAAAACCGGTAAATCATTTCTCAGGCCGACTTCTTGCCGGACCAGCGAAAATTAACGAGTTAAAATCTCGTGCTCTATTTTAGTTTTCCTGCTCCGGCGAATAGTCAGGATCCCCGAACGGATAATATTCGCTCAAGTCCACGTTTTCGTAATCAAGGGCATCGAGGCGGGTCGTGCCAAACCAGTCGCCGGGCGCATCGACGAGCAGGATGGTCTTTGCATACCCGGTCTCGTCGAATCCGCGACGAAAATGGACCCGACTTTTCAGCACGAAAACGTCGAAATCATCCGGCTCCACCGGCCCAAACCGAAGCGTTCCGGTGGTGGTGTTCTGCTGATAGCCCGGGGTCAAGATCAGCATGTTTCCCTCGCCCCAGGAAATGACCGCCACCCGGTCGTAGCTCCACCGACTGCCACGCCACGCGAGTTCGCCCCGGATGCGGACCGGATCGCCGGCCTGCTCGCCGGTGTAGCCGCCGACTTCCCGGTCAAACGGATCGCCTGGCTGCAAATCTTGCTCCCAAATCCAGTCGAGAGTCGGCTGGTCCGTGAGACTGCCGACAAGAATCCGGTTCACATTTTGCTCGATCAGCGCCCGCAAGGTCCAGGTCGCGTCTCCCGGTCGATCCCAATAATCGCCCAGAACGACCGGCGTTTCTCCTGCCGCGATCGCAGCCGCCGTCTTCCGCGCAGCCTCCTCCGGCGACGGAAAATCGCCGTACGCCCAGTCCTTCCGGACGCGCCAGATGAACTCCGCCATGTCGTTCGCAATTTCGTCGGCGAGCGCCTGATTGTTGTCGGTCATCACATGGATGCTCGTGCCGACATCCGGCACATCCGACCACGGAAAACCGAGAAATACGTTAACAAACGCCCCCGGCTCGCGGTCCTCCCAGCGCCGCGCGCGCTCCATGACGTCCATGAGCGGCGACTGACCGGTCCATTGCAAAACGGTCGCCGTAAGGATCGGCGGGCGGCGAACGGAAACGGTCGGCTGATATTCGCCGCGCATGACGTTGCGAAGATAGCGCGCTGCCCGCTGTCCCTGACGATAAGCGTCGTAATGCGGGAAACGCTTCGTCACGAACATCCCGTCAGCCCATTTAAGAAACTCCTCGTCCTCGTTTCCGTGCAGGTCAAACGTCGCCACGATCGGCACGTCCGGCCCGACGACCTCGCGAAACCGCCGCGCGATTTCCGCTTCCGGACGCGGGATATTCCGCACGGCCATCGCTCCGTGGAGCGCGAGAAAAACACCGTCCACCGGCATCGCCACCCGCAGATCGTCGAGCATGAGGCCGACAAAATGATCGAAGGCCAGCTCCTGATTCCACGTGCGCGAAGTCCCGCCGAAAACGCCCCGCGGCGAGGAAAGCCCGACCATTTCAACATCCCCGAAATCTTCAGCCTCCTTGGCAAAACCGCGCACGTAGCTACTCGCGCGCAACACCTGATTTCCCCGGTGAGGCGGCCCGCGATGCGTCCAATCCTCGATCCCCGGATCTTCGCCCGGACAAAAGGTGCAGGTTTCGTGCGAAAAGCGGGCGACGGCGACGCGAAACCTCCTCCCCTCCCCGGCATCCTCCCGAGCGGATAGCTCCCCTGCGCCACAAAGGAGAACCGAAAGAATCGCGACGAAAAAAGGAAATCGAAAGCTCATGAAAAGAGATGTAACAGAAGTGATTGTTCTATTTCAACAAATACGCTCTTCGTTCCTATTTACGTTTAATTCTGGTTAAGATGAACTTCGCTAAGATGGACGCGCAGCCGCAGAAAGCGCTTGGGTGAGCCCGCTGCGGATTCAAGGTCAAAAACCGTAATCAAATTTCCCTCCTCAACGAGTGCAGCGCCTTCCTTCGCCGACCAGTTTTCGCTACCAGACAACCGCTCGGCGACAATTTCCCAAGAACCGGTAAGCGAATCGGTCGCCTCAACAGCCCAATGTAAATCGCCGGCATTTCCGTAATGAAGAAAACGGATGAGCGCGCGTCCATCGGCTAAATCCCATTCATATCGCGGAAGCCCAAAACCGGAGATCGGCACTCCTCCAAGCGCGTATTCCAGGAGCAACGGCAGTCCTTTTCCATTCAAATCCGATTCCGGTTCTGCCGCATCGGACAAATTCTGGGCTTTTCGCCACGTTTCAAAATTCATCCGTTCGGAAGCAAGAGCCGCCACTTCAAAATCGGCGATCGCCCGTTCGTAAATCCGAAAATCCTTTAATTCTCCGGCAAAAGGCGCGTAGGCGGATCCGGTTTCCGGCATCCATCCGAGCCAAAAAAGATGATCGGAAACCAGCGGTTCGTTCCACCCGCTAATCGAACGGAAGAGCTCGCCATTCAGAAAAATCCGCAAACTTCCGTCCGAATCAAACGACAGCGCATAATGATGCCACTCTCCCGTAGCCCAGGAACCGACTGCCTGCTGCACCATAAAAGCTCCGGAAGCATTGACGGCGGACGTTCGCAAAAAATTCGACTCGAGCGATACGTTCAGCGAACCGGGAGTCCCGCGCTGCCCAAAACTCAGGATCGTTTGCTCACTATCAAGGTTTTCCGGATCGAGACGAAAACTGAAAGCGATCGCAAATCCGCCGTTTCCTTCAAGGGCAAACTCCGGAATCGCCGCCACGCCTTCGATTCCGTCAAAGGAAATTGCATTGCCGACCTCCGTTTCTACCGAAATCGGTCCACGTCCGGCGGGAAGCGTCGTGGCATGACGGTCATTTCCGGAAAAATCCCGAATCCGATTTTCCGCGACATCTCCCCGATACCAAACCGCCAATCCGCTCGAAGCATCATCGTCGTGAAGAAAAACCGTCGCCTCCGAAGGATAGCCGACCGTATAAGCATCGCCCGGAAGAAGCCGCAGCACGATTTCCCGAAGCCGATCGATCATGCTGTTGTCGATTAACTTAAGGGAAATCATCTGCTCGGATTCTCCACTCGCAAAGGAAATGAATTCCGGAAGCTTCTCCCCATCGCGATAATCGATCCCGGGCCGAGCGGTGCCGGTCCACTCAAGTCCGACCGTCAACGGCAAATCGGTTCCCGTCCTCCAAACCCGAAACTCGACCGTTTGATCCCTTTCAAAAACCTCTCGAGTCAAAGCCTCCACTCGAACAGCCGAACTCATCCCATCGCCGAGCGTGATGACGAGCGGCGTTGGATCAGCCGCCTGAGTCCGGTCCGGTTTCAGCCGAATTTCAATCGTTTTATCCCCGGATGCTGCACTCGGACCCATCGGTTGAATCCAGTGCTGACGAACCGACTGTCCGCTCGGAAAACTGATCGTCTGCGCCGAGATCCGATAATCGATGTTGCGCGCCGCTGTTCCACCGACCTCGAGATCGACGGCCGTAGCGGCGGAAAGATCTCCTTCGCGCAACACGTTGAAATAAAGAAGCGGATCGCCTTTTCTGACCTCGGTTTCCAGAGCTTCCAATCGGTAGAGCGGACCGGTTCCGAGCGAAAACTGATAGTTATCCCAAAAATATTTTTGGAGCGAATCGGCAAAAACACGGGCCGTTCGCGCACGATTCGCAGCCGTATTGCGCAACCCCGAATAATAGAACTCGGCCTGAACCGCATTGATCACGCCGTTGTCATTCATCGGACCATGCCTGCGCGTGATGTATCCGCCCGAAAAAAACGGCTCATCTCCCGGACTCGGAAATTCGGGACTCGGCCACGCCGGAATTCCGTGAAGATTTAATAAATCGCCGAAACTCGACGGGCCGCGCAGAAGATCCGGAAAACTTTTCCCCGGTCGGGCGAGAAGCAGCGTTCGAAGGGAGTTATTCCAAGAACGGCCCGGCTCTTCAAGTGTCGCATCGGAAACATTCAACTGAGTCCGGCTCATCGCATATCCGAGCTCGACGCGCTGGACGTTGTGCGCGTGTCCATGAACATCGATCATAAATCCGAAACCAAATTCCGCAGCCGCCGCCTCCCGGGCCTGCTCAATAAATCCGTGAAACTCGTGCCAGGTGATCTCGGCATACGGATCGCCTTGCGCCGCCTCGACGATCTCGCGATTCGGATCGAGCTTGCTCCGATGAAGATGATTGATGATGACATGCGGATAGCGGCCGGTCCGGGCTGTGATTTCTTCCGCGATGACGATTGTCAGTTGGCGCGTATTTGTATCGGCGACCGTCACGCCCCAGGTGCGAGTGGCGATTTCTTCCGGCCGCAACGCTCCGCCGTGACCGCTGACCAAAATAAGCGGTAAATCGCCGATCTGGTATTCGACATAATCGTTTCTACCAAAAAGCGATTCACCGGCCTGCGCCGCCTGAGCCCGAAGCCGCGTTGCCGGAATGCTGGTAACGGCAACCAGAAAAAGCACCAGAATCGTTCTCGCGCTCAAAAAATTAAAACGGAACCTATTCATCCTTAAAAACGGAATTAAAAACCTCTACACGGGCATTCGTGGTCAAAAAATCTTATCTGGCGAATCTAATGTTCACCGCGCCATCGCCCGAACGAAGATATCGACCAGATCATAAAATTGCGTTCGCGAAACGGAAAAGTTCGTGCCCGAAGAAAGCGTTTTGTGCGCAAATACGAGATCGAGCTTCGGCACGACCAAAATATATTGCCCGCCCGCTCCGTGTCCGGCGTAGGAACCGAAATAAGGACTCTCTTCATCCACTTCGCGCAACCACCAAAGATAACTGTAGCCGA
>DATGSL010000098.1:0-8463 GCA_035302665.1 Opitutales bacterium
CGCCGGATCCTTTTCCACCGTGATTTCCGAGCTCGACATATTTTTTCGCATTGTCCCAAGCACCGCCTGCATTGGACATGAAAAGAGCGAGTGTAACGCAACCCAAGAGTCCGCCGACGAGGAGGCCGCCTAAGGCTTCAGGTCCGAGTCCGAAGCCGACAGCTACTGGCATAAAGACCGCGAGGCTGGCGGGAAGCATCATTTTCTTCAGGGCCGCACTTGTAGCGATATCGACACAGCGCGCGGAGTCGGGTTGTGCCGATCCTTCGAGAATCCCCGGGGTTTCGCGGAATTGGCGCCGAATTTCCTCGATCATATCGTGGGCAGCTGCGCCGACCGCATTCATCGTGATCGAGCCATTGAGGAAGGCGGTCATTCCACCGATGAAAACTCCGATGATCACGAGAGGATCGGTAAGGCTGAGCGTGAAGTCTTCTTTATTCACTGCGATAATATTTACGTAGGCGGCGATTAGCGTGAGGGCGGCGAGTCCGGCAGCACTGACGGCAAAACCTTTTCCGATCGCAGCTGTGGTATTTCCAACTTCGTCGAGACGGTCGGTGATGGCGCGTGTTTCCTTGCCCATTCCGGACATCTCTGCGATTCCCCCGGCGTTATCGGCGATCGGTCCGTAAGCGTCGATCGCCATCGTGATTCCGATGGTTGCGAGCATGCCGACAGCTGCGATTCCGACACCGTAGATTCCGCCAAAATAGTTAGCGACAAAGAGCATTCCGGCGATTGTGACAATGGGAATGGCGACCGATTGGAGGCCGACGGCAAGTCCGGTGATCATCACTGTAGCGACGCCGGTTTCGGATGATCGGGCGATATCGCGGACCGGTTTTCCGCCGGTGTAATATTCGGTAACGAGCCCGACAATGATTCCTCCGAGGGAACCGGTGAAGACGCAGGCCCAGATTTCCCATTTTACACCGAGCATCCGGATGGCGAAGAAGGAGAAGACGACCAGTAAGACAGCTGCGGTGATGGTTCCCATCCGGAGTGCCTCCGCCGGCTCTTTACTTGCAAAGGATTTGACGATCAAAATACCGATCATCGCACAGATCAAACCGATCGTTGCGATTGCCAATGGCAGGAACATCAGGCTCGCCTGAAAAGCATCCGAATCGATCGTGGTGGCGCTCGCGAGCGCCGGAAGGTCGATTACTGTGAGAGTTGCGGCGATCGCCATGGTAGCAATCATCGCATTGCAATAAGACTCGAAGAGGTCGGAACCCATTCCTGCGACATCACCGACATTGTCGCCGACATTGTCTGCAATCACTCCCGGGTTTCGCGGGTCATCTTCGGGGATGCCGGCTTCGATTTTTCCGACAAGGTCGGCTCCGACGTCCGCAGCTTTGGTGAAAATCCCGCCTCCGACACGGAAGAAGATCGCTACGAGCGAGGCTCCCATTGCGAACGCGTGGATCACGTGGGCCTTTTCCGGCGTTCCAAAAAAGAGGAAGAGCGAGCCGACTCCGACCAGCCCCATGGCGGCGATCGTCAGGCCCATCACGGAGCCGCCGAAAAAGGAAATCGTCAGGGCCGATGCGGCTCCTTTTGAGTGAGCGGCGACGGCGGTGCGGACATTTGCCTTTGTTGCTGCCGCCATTCCGATGGCTCCGGCTGCAAAGGAGGCAGCTGCTCCCATGAAGAAGGCGAGAGCCTCAAACCAGTTGTTCAGGAAAATACCGATCAAGATTCCGATGATGACGACGAAGATCGATAAGATCTTGAACTCTCGCAGCATGAATACTTTGGCGCCGCGTTCGATCATTCCGGCGATTTCGGCAACACGTCCTTCGCCGCCGGGAAGTTTTACAATCTGGCTGTAAATAAAAAAAGCCACCCCGAGTCCGGCGAGGCCCAACAGCGGCGTTATGAGAGGGAGTCCTATATCCATGGTTGTTTGTGACTAGAAACGAAAAGGTTAGAAATTTATAGGTCTTTAATTACTCGGGTTTCGTCCGGCCGGGCCGGATTGGGCCCAAGAATGGGCCCAAATCCGTTTTCAAGGCAACGTTTATCTTCCTTTTTTTGACCGGTTTATGAATCTTGAGATTCGGATCTTTTTTCTGGAGAGGAAGATACGGCTGACGCAGCCACCGATTCGAGCAATTGTTGTATCCTTCCGAGCATTTTTCGGGGATCTTCGATCAGTCCGGCTGCGACCATCGCATTGTCAAAAATCTGCTCCGCGACGAGTTTTGCGAGTTCTTCATTTTTGGAACGGAGAATCTCGACGTTTTTTGTCAGGGGATGCCGTGGATTGATTTGCAAATGCACTTTTTGCTGCATTTCGGTCTGGTCGGGGTTCATTGTCTGCATCATCCGCCGCATCATCGGTGACATCGTCTGATCGGTGTTGAGGACGAGTGCCGGGCTTTCGACCAAGCGGTTGCTGGCGGTCACGTCGGTGACGCGTTCGCCGAGCGTCTGCCGCATCCAGAGTGCGAGGTCCTTGACGGTTTTTTCATCGAGCGGCTCCTGATCCTCCGGCAGCGGCACGTCGTCGAGTTTCAGGTCGTCGCGATCGGCGGGAACCAGCTTTTTCCCCTCATATTCGATCACGCTGTTCATGACGAATTCATCGACGGCTTCGTAGAGGAAAAGGACTTCCAGATTGCGAAGTTTAAATGCTTCCAGGTAGGGACCGGTTTCGATTGCTTCCCGGGAAGGTGCGATCAGATAATAAATTTCTTTCTGATCGTCCTTCATCCGCGAAACGTAGTCGGCGAGGCTCGTAAGTTTCCCGGGTTCGGTCAGGCTCGATTCGAACCGCAGCAATTTTGTCAGCTGTTCCTTGTGGCCAAAATCGGTTGCAGCTCCCTCTTTTAGGAAGAAACCGAATTCGCGGAAGAAATCTGCGTAGTTTTCCGGATTTTTCTTTGCCTCTTCTTCGAGGAATTTAAGAAATCTGCGGGTGATGAGGCGGTTGAGTTTTTGGACGAGCGCGCTGTCCTGCATCGTTTCGCGGGAAATGTTCAGCGGTAAATCCTCACTGTCGATGACGCCTTTCAGAAAACGGAGCCAGTCGGGCAGAAGTCCTTTTGGCTGACCGTCGATCAGGATTTTCCGGCAATAGAGGCTGACACCCGGTTCCGTTCGGCCAAAACCAAATTTTTCCTGATTCTCCTGGGGAACAAAGAGGAGTGAATGGATGGCGAGCGGCGCATCGGCGCTGAAGTGGAGCTGGTAGCGCGGTTTGTCAAAGGCGTTGCAGAAGAATTTATAAAACTCCTCATATTCCTCGTCCTTGATCTCCTGACGGTTGCGAAGCCAGAGCGCCTGAACTTTGTTCGTTTGCTCTCCATTTAGGTGGATCGGAAATTGGACGAAGCTGGAGTAGCGTTTCAGGATTTCCTGAATCCGCGATTCTTTTGCAAATTCCTTCTGGTCGTCGCGGAACTCGACGACAATTTTGGAGCCGCGGCGCTGTCCTTCGACCTCCTCGATTTCGTAAGCGCCTTTTCCTTCGCTTGTCCAGCAGTAGCCGCGGGCATCCGGTTTCCAAGAACGCGTGTAGACCTTGACCCGTTTGGCCACCATGAAAGCACTGTAGAAACCGACACCGAATTTTCCGATCAGGTTCGCGTTTTTGTCGCCGCTTTCTTTCAAGGCTTTCAGGAAAGCGCGCGAACCCGAATGGGCGATTGTTCCGAGATTTTGAACGAGTTCGTCGCGAGTCATGCCGACCCCGAAGTCCTGGATCGTGATCGTGCCGGCGGTTTCGTCGGTGGACACGGAGATTTCCAACGGCAACTTGTCGTCGAATATTTCCGTTTCCGTGATTTGAATATGCCGGAGTTTTTCGAGAGCATCGGAAGCATTTGAGACGAGTTCCCGAACGAAGATCTCGCGGTCGGTGTAGAGAGAATGAACGACGATATCCAGAAGTTGCTGGACTTCTGCTTGAAACGTATGCTTTTCGGTTTGGTTCGATGTAGACATTGGAATATGTGGAAGTTGTAAAGTCGTTGATGAAGCGAACGATAGTATCGAACCCGATCTTGGAATTCAAGCCCGCCGTCGGTTCGGAAGATTTTTTCAAATCGCCGCGCGGCAGCAAGAGCGCCATCACGACAGGGCTGCGGAAAGGAGGATCTTTTTTATGCGCGTTGCGCCAATGATCGATTGCAGTTTCAGGATTGGTTCTCCATTTTGGGAGAATGGGTCGTTCTCAACCTAAAAACGGAGTATCTATGTCGAAGAAGGTGAATTTACTCGATCAGGTAAATACGAGTTTTGATCGGGCTGCCAAATATACGGAGTTTGAAAAAGGGCTTCTAGAGCAGGTAAAAGTTTGTAACGCAGTCTATCATATGACTTTTCCGCTGAGGCGGGACAATGGCACGATCGAGGTTATTCACGGTTGGCGTGCGCAGCATAGTTATCACCGTTTGCCAGTGAAGGGAGGAATCCGTTACACACCTCATGCGAACGAGGATGAGGTTGCAGCGCTTGCTGCTTTGATGAGTTACAAATGTGCCATCGTCGATGTTCCGTTCGGCGGGGGAAAAGGAGCGATCCGAATCGATCCGCGGAAATACTCGAAAGCTGAGCGCGAGCGGATCACCCGTCGCTACACACACGAGTTGGTGACACGGAACATGATCGGACCGAGCACCGACGTGCCGGCGCCCGATTACGGAACTGGACAACAGGAAATGGCCTGGATCGCCGATACTTATTCGGCGCTTGTACCTGCCAGCATCGATGCTTTCGGATGTGTAACCGGAAAACCGGTGTCGATGAGCGGCGTTCGCGGCCGTATTTCGGCGACGGGCCGCGGCGTCTTTTTCGGGATTTACGAAGCCTGCGAGGTTGCTAAAGACATGAAAGAGATCGGCCTCACCCCGGGAATTGCGGGCAAACGGGTCGTGATCCAGGGATTGGGAAATGTCGGTTACCATGCGGCCCGTTATCTTCAGGAAGCCGGAGCTATTATTATCGGTGTTTGTGAATTCGAAGGATCGATTTATTCTGAAAACGGAATTGATATCGAACGTCTGAAGGAGTTCCGCGATGAGACTGGCTCCGTAATGAATTTCGCCGGAACCAAAGCCTTGGCTCACCGGGCTGACGGTCTTGAGCTCGAATGCGATATTCTTGTTCCCGCAGCTTTGGAAAATCAGATCACGATCGAAAATGCCGATCGTATTCAGGCAAAAATCGTGGCTGAAGCGGCGAACGGACCGGTCACCGCGGAAGCGAATGACATTCTCCGGGAACGGGGTGTCATGATTATCCCCGACATGTTTTTGAATGCGGGCGGAGTTACCGTTTCTTACTTTGAGTGGATCAAGAATCTGACGCGCGTCCGTTTTGGCCGAATGGGCAAGCGGTTTGAGCAGAGAAAAGATGCAAAAATGCTCCACGCGCTCCAGGATCTTACCGGGAAAAAGATCGATCCTCAGCTTTTTGAGGAGATCACCACCGGTGGTGATGAAGCCGATTTGGTTCATTCCGGTTTGGAGGAAACGATGATCACGGCTTTTCACGCGATTCGGGAAGTTCAGAAGCTTCACGGCGACATCGATATGCGGACGGCGGCAATGGTCCTGGCGATCGATAAAATCGCCGCCACTTATGTCGAACGTGGAATTTTCCCATAGGAATTGAAAAGAAAGAGCGGATTGGCATCGGCTGATTCCGATTCTTTCTGATCATTCTTTCCGCGATGAGTTGAATCAGTTGGCGTTTTCTGACGGGACGCGTTTTGTTTTTTATTATGGAAACAATTCGCGTCGTCGTCTGGGGAGAAAATGTCCACGAACAGGAGAACGAAATCGTCCGTTCCATTTATCCGCGCGGAATGCACACGGTGATTGCCGAGGGCTTGGAGACCAACCCCGGTTTCACCGTCGGCACTGCGACGCTTCAGGAACCGGAACATGGTTTGAGTGAAAATCGTCTCGCGGAAACCGATGTTCTTATCTGGTGGGGACACAAAGCGCACGGCGAAGTGGCCGATGAAATCGTTGATCGTGTGCAGAAACGGGTGTTGGAGGGAATGGGCCTGATTGCTCTCCATTCGGCACATTATTCAAAGATCTTCAAACGGCTGATGGGGACAACCTGTTCGCTGACCTGGCGTGAAGCCGGCGAAAAAGAGCGTGTATGGGTTTGCAATCCGGGACATCCGATCGCGGCTGGAATCGACCGTTATTTTGAAGTCGAACAGTCGGAAATGTACGGCGAGCCGTTTGCGATTCCACCGGCGGAAGAACAGGTTTTTATCTCATGGTACGAAGGCGGAGAAGTATTTCGCAGCGGTTGTTGCTGGCGACGCGGTGCCGGGAAAATCTTCTATTTTGGACCGGGTCACGAAACCTATCCGATTTATTACGACAAAATGGTTCAGCGGGTGATCGCAAATGCCGTTCGCTGGGCGAAACCGGAGGGTCTTTGGATCGATTCTTGTCCACAGATTCCGGCTCACGAAGCGCCGGAGAAGATCGAAGTCAAAGGTCCGCGTCTTCACAAAGACACCGACGAAGGTTACCGTTAAGACGCAAAACGTCGGGCGGCCGTTTACCGCCCGGCAGCGATCTCGATCTCTGTTTTACAAATAATATCGGACGTAGGCGTTTTTCCGCAGGCGTTCGAGCCAACGTTCCTGATCGGCGCGTGCCATTTGGCTTGCGAGAATCGTCTCGATCTCATCCCGCACTTCGGCGATCGGACGGATCCCCGCTTCCCGAAAGTCCTGCACGTAAAGAATGTAGTAAACGTCGTCGCTTTTTAACGGTTTCGAGGCTTCTCCGACATCGAGGGAAGCAATAACTTCTCGCCAATCCTCCCGGAGTTCGTTCGTCTCGATCCAGCCCCAGTCACCACCTTCGCGCCGCCGCCGACCTTGACTGTAGCGTTCCGCAAGTTCTTTAAATTCCGTGCCTTTTTCGACCTCGCTTAAAATCTTTTCAGCTGTTTGCAAAAGCACATCTTCGCTTTCGTTCGTCAGCGACGTCAGCTGAATCATCCGTAAATGGACCGCTTCCTCTTGATAAAAAGTATGCTTTCTTTCTTCGTAAAATTGCTCCATTAGCGCCGGGCTGACGATCGACTCCGAGCGCTGCATCTGACCGCGCATGTATTGAACGATAATCCGTTCCCGGAGCGATTCCCGAAAATCGCGAACAGAAATTCCCTGATTCTGCAAATAGCGGAGAAAACGTCTCCGGTCGTCGTCAAAATCGGTTCGGATAAGATCTTCGAGTTCGCGCTCCAAATAGCTGCGGGGAAGGGAGTAACCTTCTTGCTCAAAGTGCGATACGATCAGAACGCGATCGACGAGACTTTGCACCACTTCATCTTCCAAGAGTCGCAATCGCGATCGAAATTCCTCCTCATTTCGCGAATCGCGCTGGAGCTGCGGAACGAGCAGCGCGATTTCGCGGCGAACTTCATCAAAGGTGATGATCCGATCTTCCACGACGGCAGCGATTCCATTGGCTACTTGTGCAGGTTGAAAATCGGTTTGCGGCTGTGAATCGGCTCGATCGGCGGGCGCTTCCAGCAACGGCATCTGTGCCGAGGCGGAAACAACCACGAAAACACCTGCAAGCACTGTGAGAAATCGATAAAAAATCGCCATAATCAGATCCGTTTCAGGAAGGTTTGAATCTCGTCCAAGCGTAAAAGCGGCTCGTTTCGCGTCAAGCGGGGAAACCGGTTGCCGATCATTATAAAATCGTCGTCCTGGCCCGATGCGCGCAGGCATTTTAGCAGATTCCCTTCGGTTTCAACCGAGAGTATCCGTTTTTCTTCGGCCAGACAGCGAACACGGGTCGCTTTTAAAAGAGCAACGGTCGGTTTCGGAAGTTCTCCAAAGCGGTCTTTCAAAGCCGCTGCGATTTCGTCGACTTCTTTCACCGTTTGCGCGAGAGCCAACTGCCGGTAAAAATCGATCCGCAGGCGCGTTTCGTCGATGTAGTCGTGAGGAATCCGCGCTTCGATCGGCGGACAGAATCCTTTGAGATCTTTCTCTTTCAAAACGGTGAAACCATCTTCGTAGCGCGATCCGGTTTCCGGTTGGCCTTCTCCGAAAAAGACGAAGTCGAGTTTCAACGTCGCACGAACGGCGATCGCCTCTTCCTCACCTTTTAGCCGACTGATACTCTGGCGCAAAAGTTGGCAATAAAGTTCGAAACCGACGCCCGCGATATGTCCACTTTGGGCGGCACCGAGAAGATTTCCCGCGCCGCGGAGTTCCAAATCGCGCATCGCGATGCGGAATCCGGCGCCGAGTTGTGTGTTTTGCCGAAGAGTTGCGAGCCGTTTGCGGGCGAGATCGAGGACCCGCCCGTGCCGCTGCAGCAGCAGGTAAGCGTAAGCTTGATGGGTAAATCGACCGACCCGGCCGCGGATTTGGTAAAGCTGCGAAAGGCCGAAACGATCGGCCGCATCGATAATGATCGTGTTGCAGTTCGGGATATCGATTCCCGATTCGATGAT